>CALRUV010000086.1:0-13337 GCA_943371455.1 Chitinophaga pinensis
TGGTTTATTAACCGATAAAATAAAATTAGTAGACGATAACCCAATGGCATCACTGGCAGTAAAAAAAATGATACCAGCAAAATCAACGCAAACTTTCACATTCTATCTCAGCTGGCATTTCCCAAATAGGCTAAACTGGAACAACGATAAAAATCAAATTATTGGAAACTATTATACCACACAGTACGCCGACGCATGGAATGTTATCGAAAAGGAAGTACCCAAATTAGTAGAATACGAAACTCAAACAATACAATTCGTTAAAGCATTTATGAATACTTCTGTTCCCGAAGTGGTGAAAGAAGCTGCATTATTCAACCTTTCTACATTGCGTTCCCAAACTGTATTTCGCATTCCATCCGGCCATATGCTTGGCTGGGAAGGGGTGATGGACGAATTTGGATCCTGTGCGGGTAGTTGCACACATGTATGGAACTATGAAACAGCTACCTCATTTTTGTTTGGCGACCTGGCTCGTACCATGCGTGATGTGGAGTTTACTTATGGAACCCGTGTTGACGGAAAAATGCGTAACCGTGTAGAATTGCCGCTGGAACTCAATGCAACTACAGACCACGTGGCTGCAGCCGATGGTCAGATGGGAACCATCATGCGATTTTACCGCGACTGGATGCTTTTTGGTGATCCTGCATTCCTGAAGAAATACTGGCCAAAAGTAAAAGCTGCCATGTCTTACGCCTGGATAGAAAGAGGATGGGATGGCAATCAGGACGGGGTTCAGGAAGGGAAACAGCATAATACCATGGATGTGGACTATTATGGACCAAATCCTCAAATGCAATTCTGGTATTTTGGCGCATTAAAGGCTTGCTCAAAAATGGCTTTGGCCATGAATGACAAAGATTTTGCAAAAAAATGCGATGACCTATTTGTCAAAGGCAGTGTATGGGTTGATCAAAATTTGTTCAACGGCGAATATTATGAACATAAAATAACCGATCCAAAAACATTCGGGTACCTCAATATGAGCGATCTTAATGTTAAGATTCCTGATTATCAGTTAGGCACAGGCTGTTTGGTAGATCAGTTGGTTGGTCAGTATATGGCGCATGTGTGCGGATTAGGGTACCTGGCAAAAAAAGAAAACGTGCAGACGGCTTTAAAAACGGTCATGAAAAATAACTTTATTCCTAGTTTCAATAATGTATTCAACAACATGCGGTCTTATGTGATGGACAAAGAGTCGGGATTGATCATGGCAAGCTGGCCGAAGGGTCGTTTGAAAGTTCCGTTTCCCTATTTTGCTGAATCGATGTCGGGTTTTGAATATGCCGCTGCCATTGGTATGCTGCAGGAAGGCCAGATAGAAGATGGAATAAAATGTATTAAAGCCATTCGCGATCGTTTTGATGGCGAGAAACGGAATCCGTTTGACGAACCCGAATGCGGACACCATTATGCCCGGGCTATGGCTGCATGGTCTGCACCAATGGCCCTTAGTAAATTCAATTATAATGGGATAGAAAAGTCGATGCGTTTTACTTCCATACCGGGAACCTATTTTTGGAGCAATGGCGCTGCATGGGGAACCTGTAAGGTTGAAGACAATACGCTTCAATTATCGGTTCTTTATGGTCAGGTTGAACTTAAAGAAGTTGCATTAGAAGGAATTGGTTCTGTGAAAATGAAAGAGATGGTGGTAAAATCTGGCGAAAGTAAAATCATTACTATTAAATAGCCTCAAATATGAGATCAATTAAATATTTTGCCTTTTTTGTGGTGTTAGTTTGCATCATGCAAAGTTGTAAATCCACAAACTTAGAAACCGAACCAGCTAATAGTTTGGAATGGAAGACAGCATTACGATCTAAGCTTTCAGCATTTGGGCATCGTAATTGGATATTGGTAGTTGATAAAGCCTTTCCTATGCAAAATGGATCAGGCATAACCTATATCAACAGTGATGAAAAGCTCTTATCTGTATTATCCTATACACTTGGAGAGATCAATAATTCTGCGCATGTAAAGCCTATTATTTATCAGGATAAAGAATTGCTTTTTATAACTGAAGAACAATCAAAGGGTACAGGGGAATTGAGAGAATCCATGCAAAAAGTATTTGGCGAACAAAAAGTTCAGCAAATAGCACATGATTCGATTTTTTTAAAAATAGATGAAGCAGCAAAATTGTTTAATGTGCTGATCATAAAAACAAATGAAACCATTCCCTATAGCTCTGTATTTCTTCAGCTTGATTGTGCTTACTGGACTGATGAAAAAGAAGCAATGCTAAGGGTTAACATGAAAAAGAAATAATAATTATTCATAAACGAGTTGAGCTAAATAAATAATCAAAGGCATTTTAATACCCCAAAGTTTTTATAACATTTGCTGACTTTGTGATACTACTTTACATTTTTAATATTCTACAACATTCACCTGTAACTCAAAAAAAAATAAAATTTAATAAAACCGTGCCCTTGTGACTTTGTGCCCAATTATTTTTCAAACTAAGGCACAAAGGCACAGTAAATTGAGCACTAGTTCAAAAACTCAACAGGTTATTCATAAACAAACCAGGCAGTTGCTTTACAATCCGTATCAGCTTTTACCTGAATCCAATGTGCACTAAACCCTTCAGGAAATTCATAGGTTAATTTTTCTCCAGCCTTTACATTAAATGTTTTAAATAATACAGGTTTATCCAGGTAATGATTGATATGAAGGAACAATGAGATTTCAGTGTCTTTATCTGTTTCTAATTGAACGCTTTTTTTATCGTATCCTGTCATCAAATACATATCCGACATTTCGTTCGCTTTAACAGCTGTATTTTTCCAGGGACCCCCTTCACCAACTGGCTTTCCAAAACGCCATATATCATCAATGCCACCAAACCATAACGCCAGGTTTTCATCTTCACTCTTAAAAATATGCTCCGATGGTAATGCATTTTTTTTAATGCCACTCATAACCAGCAAACCGTTCCAGGTATTAAAATCAGAGATTTGTTTATTATGGGTTGAAACAGGTCGCATCATTTTATAAAGTGGTTCCTTTCCAACCTCCTGTAATGGTAGTTCGTAAAAAGTTCCGCATATATTAGCCAGTTCCCTTTCTGATTCTACTTCGCGCTTAAATCGGGTAGCACCCGAAGGAAATTTAGTTGCATAGTTTGCGTTGCCTTTTGGTAATCTCAGGTTATAATTCCTTGCATGGAGAATAACAGAAGCATCATCTTCTGACCAAATTTTCTTATCAATCAATTCTTTGGAATTACCACTTTCAGCAACTTCCTTATTTTGAAAGTCAAGTTCTTTCCAGATATCATCTTTTTTTAGTGCTTGCAAAGCTGATGAATCCTGTAAGCCTTTTTTAAATTCAAAGTCAAACTTTGTAAATTCAAAATCATTTTCTTTTTGGAATACGCCATTAGAAATCTGGCCGCCAAAAACACTTAAATTAAAGTTGTTTTTATTGCTGTATAACCTGGCATGTGATACTGTTTCATTAGTTTCAACGCCTGCAATAGCTTCAAATAGTTTCTTTCCTTCTTCAGCGTTTCTTAGATGAGCATCAGTGAAATGAAATACTGCTGTTAAATTGTCTGATACATTTGAAACCAAACGCACCCATTCTGCCTTTATGTTTTTATCGAATAGATAGTAGGTATAACCTTTGCCAGCAACTTTGATCGTTTTCAAATCAGTCCATATATTATTCCCTTTGGTATCCGTTTGAATGGTTATTGATGAAGGGGTATTTCCTGAATTATTTATATGCAGCAATGCATTATCAAATCCCGAAATAAGCATCGGCAAAGATGGCTGATTGGCAATCACATCATCTTCTAACCAAATAGCACCATAGCCTGTTGCGGGACCCCATTCTGATAATTGTTTTTTCGTTCCAAACCAAAGATTTGATTGAGGCTGACCTGCTAATGGGTTGCCTTGTATACTTGTTTCATCGGTAGCTAAAACAATTTCATTATTCCATGCTAAAAAATCCGGAATATATCTGAGATGAGACCCAATGGGATAGATCCCGGCGGTATTTGAAGCGGAAAAGCTTTTTGGGAACTGGTAAAACATACCATGCATATCCATCATCATTTCTCCATTACCAATATCTCTTATTCTTGGCCATTCTGTGAACCATCCATGGGAGGGTTCGTTATTGTAAGTAGCTTTTGGCAGCAAGTAGGTAGTCCATTCACCTTTATCCATAACTTTCAATCTGAGAGATCGTTTGTCCCAACCAACGGTCCACAAAGGTGATTGTTCATCAGGCACTGCATCAATACCATTTTTTGTAGTCACATCAGTATATTGCTTTCTTTCAATTATTTTAAAATTAGTGCCATCAAATTCAGCAAGGATGCCATTCATTTCTGGTCCAATCACTCCTTCTGCACCTACTTTCCATTCTTTTTGAGGTTCGTTGGTATGTTCGCCATTATTGGCTAACACTAATTTTCCCTGACTTGTATAAGCGCCTTTTCCATGCCAACCAGGTAATGGATCATTGAATAATTTTTTCACCGCTAGTGTATAAACGTTCACTTCGAAAAGCGCACCCTCCATATCATAGTAATACACACTATTTTCGGGATCTTTTAAGTGTCTGGTAATGGCAGTAAGCCTGCCTTCCATAGCTGCAACAGGAATAACCCTGATATTCCCTGTTGCATCAACTACATAGGGACCAATAAATAATTGGTTAGATTCTTTGTGAATCATCCTGGCAGCAGGTGTTCCGCCAATACTACCCTGAAAGATTTCAATATTCTTGTCCTTATCAACAATGTAAAGTTTATGTTCACTCCCTTTGGGCTGATGTGCTGCATAATTTACCATATACAGTTTATTGTTCCAAACTGCTAATGCGCCTATTCCGCATTCATTACCAAAACTATAATTCCCTTTTGATCTTCCATGCGAATAGGTGGTTAAGTGCGGATAGATACCACTAATTTTTTGCTTACCACTGATAGATAAAATTTCGCCATCCTTAGAAATAGAAGCTACTGCTTGTTTTGATTGTTTTGTATTTATTGCACAGGCCGAGCAGAGTGTTAATACATATAGTATGGCTATTAAATTAGTCGTCAACTTTATCATAATAGGAATATGTAGCTTTACTGATAAATAGTGCAAGATGTAAAATTGAGACTATTTTTTCTGGTAAATCCGCACATAGTCAATCATATATTTTGAAGGAAGTACTGTGCCTGCTAAGCTACCTCCACTGTTGCCACCCATTGCAAGATTCAGCAATAAATAATGTGCCTGCCGGAAGGGGTTTTTTCCATCACTTTTATTAATGGATATGCTTAAATCAATAGTGTTCATAACCTCATTGTCCAGCAAAATGCGCATTAAATTTTCATCCCACTCCAGGGTCCACACATGGTATTGACTGGCCCACAAAGTGCCGCCTAAAGATGTAAGCGTTTTGTTTGCTCCATCCCATATTGCCTGCCAGCGTGTTGCACTTGCATATGCGAAATTTGCCAGGATTTTATCGCCATAATATTCCATTACATCCACTTCTCCATTGGATGGCCATTCGCCTTCAACACCCAATGTCCAAATGGCCGGCCATAAACCAGTTTGAGCATCGATCTTTGCTTTCACTTCCAGCTTGCCATATTTAAATGCATGTTCATTCTTCATCACCACACTGGAAGAAGTATAGTCAATAAATTCTCTTTTTGTTTTCCAGTCAGTACTTCCGGCAACGAATGTTGGATTGGCCTTCCTTTCCTTTTTTCCGGTAATCACCAGGTTTCCTCCTTCACATACAGCATTCTCACTTTGATACCATTGCGCCTCTTCATTTCTCACAAATCCCGTTTCAAATCTCCATTTTGCAGGATCAGGGGCACCGGCTGTATTAAATTCATCCGACCAAACCAGTTCATATTTTAGAGGGGCTGGTGCTGCAGGTGTTGCTGTTTGATCACCTTTATTACATGATAGTAGCAAGACCAGACAGAATGGAATAATCATTTTTTTCATTGTATTTGTAATTTATTGTGATATAAAGAATGATGATAGCCTAATGCTCCATTCATCAACCCTCGTTCCGGTATAGGCCTTCTCAATGCAAAGGCAATTTGCTGCATAACTTCCTTCAGCTCAGATCAGTTGCCTATTTCGGAACGGATATTGAACTAACCGTATAATTTATTAATCAGGTGCCTTACAAGTTCTGTATCAAATAAATGTAAAGCTTACACTGTTCAATAAAATGAAGTTAAAAAGAATACAGCAACATATACCTGCAAAATCAACCAAAAAGCGAAAAAAAACCTGTGTAATCCTCAATGTTTCAACCTTGCGGGTTAAATGATTCATATTGTATCTTGGTTTGAAATACCCGATCTTAAAAGATTATATTAGCCCAAATGATTGTTTGAACCAATCATTACAATTCAGTAATTCATTTTTGACCATAAAATATTATTATGCATATGAAATTGCCATATCTATTGGTGTTAAACTTGCTGGTTTCTCTACTGATTATTGGCTGCAGTAAAAGTAGTCAGCCAACGCCAGCTTCCCCCACGCCCCCTCAGGTAAATGTTCCACAGGCAAATTATTCTGGTAAATATTTAGCTGTCTCCAGTGCGGAGAATATGGCTTCTTCCTGGACTGAACTTGCTTCAGATACCGTTTACACAGCTTATAATTTATCTTCCGGACTCATAAAAGCTGTTCCTTCAGGTTTTGAGGATAAAATCATTTCCTTTTATCTACCTAAAAATTATATGGCTGTTTTTGCTGAAAACGAAGATGGAACAGGAGATGCGCTTTCAGTTATTGCAAAGGACAGTGCTGTTAAAGCCAATTTGCCTGTAAGGTTAAGAAATAAAATTTCCTATATCAGGT
Source organism: Chitinophaga pinensis (assembly GCA_943371455.1). GTDB lineage: Bacteria > Bacteroidota > Bacteroidia > Chitinophagales > Chitinophagaceae > Sediminibacterium > Sediminibacterium pinensis_J. The sequence continues at coordinate 6,858 of CALRUV010000086.1, forward strand.
ATATAGATATGAACAACCCGGATAAGAAGGGTACAGGTTCTACAAATGCAGCAGCAGTTCAATCTTTTACGGCACAATGGTACTATGGCTGGAGTATAGACAAAGCATCTTTTCAAAATCAACAATTTGTTCCTATGACATGGGGTAAAGGCACTTGTACGGATGCTTATGCAAAATACCTTGTGGAAAGAGAGGATGTTGATCATTTGCTTTCATTTAATGAGCCAGATAATGCAGGTCAATCCAATGTTCCAGTTGATACAGCTATACAACGATTTAAAATCATGATGAAAACCGGGTTGAGATTAGGTTCGCCGGTTGTTACCCAGGACCAGGCTTTTGGAGCTGGAAGATGGCTGACAAATTTTATGGATAAAGCGAATACGCAAAAATTAAGGGTTGACTATATTGCTGTTCATTGGTACGACTGGGGTAACCAAACAAATAATGGCGCTACTGATTCATTAACGGCTGAGCGGGTATTTAACCGATTTACTGCTTATATTCAAAAAGTACAAATAGCTTATCCCGCTTTACCGATATGGGTTACCGAGTATAATGCCAACATCAATAGAAATTCTGAAATCGTACACAAGTATTTTATGAAGCTTTCCACTGAGTGGATGAACAGTCAGCCATATATAGAGAGATATGCCTATTTTTTCCCTACTACTGTTCCCGCATTAAATCCGGATAATAGTTTAACGAATGCTGCTATTTACTGGAAAGGGTTGCCTGTCACAAAATCTATTGCTGGAAATATTATAGGTGATGCGGTCTTAATTAAATAAAGTTATGCGAATAATTACTTTTTTTATCCTGGTAATATTTAACTGTCTGGTTGCTTATGCCCAACCAACAAATGGTTTTGCTCCCGGAAATATTTGGGCAGATAATAATGGCGTACACATCAATGCCCATGGTGGTGGTATTTTATTTCTTGGGGGTATATATTATTGGTTTGGAGAACACAAAACTGAAGGAGAAGTAGGCAACCTTTCCAATATAGGTGTGCATGTATATTCTTCTAAAAATCTTACTGATTGGAAAGATGAAGGTATTGCTTTAAAAATGCATGATGATACAACAAGCTTACTTGTAAAAGGTTCTGTTGTTGAAAGGCCTAAAGTCATTTACAATAAAAAGACAAAAACCTTTGTTATGTGGTTTCACCATGAACTTAAAGGGCAAGGTTATAAAGCGGCACTAACGGGGTTAGCTATCAGTAAAAAAGTAACAGGGCCATACCGATATATTAAAAGTGTTAATCCTAATGCAGGTAAATGGCCAATGAATTTTTCTGATTCGTTTAAAAAAGTTGATCAGGAGCCTGAAATACAAGGTGTAGGCTTACAAACGCCAAAAGGACAAAAAATAGTGCAGGAAGGTTACTTTGTTCGCAGAGACTTCGCTAAAGGTCAGATGGCCAGGGATATGACTTTATACGTAGATGATGATGGGAAAGCCTACCATATTCATTCATCTGAAAATAACCAAACCTTACATTTTGCTGAATTAACAGACGATTACCAGGATTTCACCGGCAACTATACCCGTGTTTTAGAAGGCAAAGCCAATGAAGCGCCAGCCATTTTTAAAACAGATGGAAAGTATTATATGATCAGTTCAGGTACAACAGGATGGAAACCTAATCCCGCCCGTTTGTCTGTGGCCGATCATTTATTCGGGCCCTGGCAAGCATTGGGAGATCCAAGCCGGGGAGATGAAAATCAGGTGAAAACAACATTTTGGTCACAAAGCACTTATATCATACCTGTTGCTGGAAAGAGAAATGCATTTATCTATATGGGAGATCGCTGGAAGCCTGAAAATGCAATAGATGGAAGGTATATTTGGTTGCCCATACAGTTTGAAAACGATAAGCCCATTCTGCGTTGGTTTGATCAATGGGATTTAAATTTTTTTAAAAACAAATAAACAAAGCGCACCGCAGTTTTGGTGATCTTAACCCAATTTATTTATTAGATAGTTCTCTTCAATTTTTCTATTAGGGAACTTCATTCATAACTACTTTCAAAAAATGATCACTGAACAAGCAACTTTTAAAAGAACACTAAAACTAGTTGAGCTAAATAGTGATTTAGTAATAATAGGTGGCGGCCTTGCTGGCACTTGTGCTGCTATAACTGCTGCAAGATTTGGATTGAACGTAATATTAGTGCAAGACAGACCTGTATTAGGCGGGAACTCCTCCAGTGAAGTAAGGTTATGGGTATTGGGTGCAACTTCTCATATGGGCAATAACAATAGATGGGCTAGAGAAGGAGGCATAATTGATGAAATATTATTGGAAAATGCGTACAGAAACCCTGAAGGTAATTCACTGATTTATGATACTATTTTATTGGAGAAAGTAGTAAATGAAAAAAAAATTACGTTGTTATTGAATACGGCTGTTCATGACGTAAACAAGAAAGATGCCAATACCATACAATCGGTAAAAGCTTTTTGCAGTCAAAATTCAACTGAATATCTGCTAACAGCACCATTATTCTGTGATGCCTCTGGAGATGGTATCGTAGGATTTTTGGCAGGCGCTGCATTTAGAATGGGTGCAGAATCAAAAGAAGAATTTGGAGAAGCTTTTGCCCCGCAAAAAGAATATGGAGAATTATTAGGCCATTCGCTTTATTTCTATAGTAAGAATACAGGTAAACCAGTTAAATTTATTCCGCCAGCTTTTGCATTAGCTGATATTAGTAAAATCCCCAGATTCCGAAATTTTAATGCTAGTGATTTTGGATGTCGTTTATGGTGGATTGAGTACGGAGGCAGGTTAGATACGGTTCATGAAACAGAGACCATTAAATGGGAATTATGGAAAGTGGTTTATGGAGTTTGGAACCATATTAAAAATTCAGGACAGTTTCCTGATGCTGAGAACCTGACATTGGAATGGGTAGGAACGATCCCCGGAAAAAGAGAAAGCAGGAGATTTGAGGGGGATTATATGATCAGGCAACAAGATATCATTGAGCAAAAATCTTTTCATGATGCAGTTGCTTTTGGAGGCTGGAGTATCGACCTTCATCCTGCTGACGGCGTTTTTAGTGAACTTTCCGGATGTAATCAATGGCATGCAAAAGGTGTTTACGGAATCCCTTATCGAAGTTTTTACAGCAAAAATATTACCAACTTATTTCTTGCAGGAAGAATCATCAGTGCATCACATGTTGCCTTTGGTTCAACAAGGGTGATGGCAACCTGTGCACATGGGGCACAAGCAGTGGCTGCAGCTGCTTATTTATGCAATAAGTACCAAAAATTGCCAAAGGCAATAGGAGAATTTTACAGGGAAGAATTGCAAATGGAATTATTAAAAACCGGACAGCATATCCCGGGCCTTAGGTTACAGGATACAAACGATCTAGTACAAAATGCCATTTCTATTGAAGCTTCTTCAACCTATAGTTTGAGAGAGATTCCTTCTTCGGATGATTGGCAGATTATTGAAAACTCAGTTGCACAAATGCTTCCGGTAGATAATCAGCAAATACCTTCCATAACATTTTATGCCAGGTCAGCAAAAAAAGTTGCTTTATCAATAGAGCTAAGAAAAAGTAGCAAAACTTTTAACCATACACCAGACATAACCCTTGAAAAAATTAGTATTGACATTATTCCAGGCATAGAATCATATGAAGTTCCATTCAAAAGATTCATAAACGAGAAATGTTATGCATTTGTATGTTTTATGAAAAATACGGAAGTGTCACTATGTTTTAGTGATCAGCGTATTTCTGGATTATTGTCTGTTTATAATGCAGTAAATCTGGCAGTTTCTAACTACGGAAAGCAGGAGCCACCAGCAAATATCGGGGTAGATGCTTTTGAATTTTGGTGTCCTAAACGCAGGCCTAATGGTAAAAATATTGCCATGGAAATAAAGCCAGCCTTAGAGGCTTTTTCAACTGAATTTTTAAGGAATGGTATTCAGCGACCAGTTTTTTCCACCAATGCCTGGGTTGCGAGTGTAAATGATCGCAATCCATTTGTATCTGTTTGCTGGATGGAGGAAGTAGTTATCAATAAGGTTGAGTTATTCTTCGACACCGACTTTGATCACCCTTTAGAAACGGTATTACTTGCAAATCCAGAAACTACCATGGTTTTTTGTGTGCAGCATTTTACTTTACTTGATGATAAAAATCAAGTAATTGCTGAAATAAAAGGAAACTATTTAAGCAGAAGGGTTATTGAATTTTCTAAACCTATCAAAACAAAAATGGTGAAGGTTGTTATAGATAATTTACATGGGAATACACCCGCATCCTTATTTGAAATACGTTGCTATTAATAGTATTAAGTATGAGAAAAATAAATTTTTATAATGCGAATATTTTGTAAAAAGATTCAGCTTTTGTTCTCCCTATTGGTTGTGGTAGTTACAACAAATGCGCAAACAATTTCTCTAAATGGAAATTGGACATTTAGTATCGATCCCATGGAAAAGGGCGAAGTAGCAGGATGGCAATCACCCTGGAAAATTAAAGAAGGCGATGCTTCCTTATTAGTGCCAGGCTTTGATAGTGTTACTGTTCCTCATACCTATAGTATTGATACCAGGTATAATATTATTGGGAAAGTATGGTACAGAAAAGCATTTAAACTTCCCGGTTCAACTAGTAACAAAGAAATAAGGTTGCACTTTGAGGCTGTATTTAACAAGGCAAGAATTTTTATTAATGGAACTTTAGTGGGAATGCACGAAGGAGGCTATACGCCATTTACCATACAGGTTACTAAATACATAAAGCCAACCGAGATTAATTTTATCAGTGTTGAAGTAGATAATAGCTGGGACGAGTATTCGCTACCTGGAGCAAGAATAACAGACAATAGCAATGCACAGGTTTTTCCCTGGTATGAGTACGGAGGTATTATTAGAGACATTAGTTTATTGGTCACTGATAAAATTTACCTAGAAAACCAAAAAATAGAATCCACACCTAACTTGAATTCGGGTGATGCAACGGTTAAAATATTCACCTGGGTAGAAAATAAATACAACCAGGATAAAACAGTAACATTAAAATATGCATTAACCAACAGGTCAACAGGGAAAATATCAGATAATAATTACCAAAAGGAAATATCAGTAAAAGCATATACAAAGCAACTGGTAACTACAAGTATAAACTTGAAGAAAGAAGATGTTTTGTTATGGGATTATGATAATCCTAATTTGTATGATATTAAAACAACTTTCGTTAGTGATGAAACTATTAACAACGCATATGAAACCTATTTTGGTATTAGAGAAATAAAGGTGCAGGGTGCTCAATTATTACTTAATGGCAAGCCTATCAGGGTTGCAGGAGCTAATAGGCAGTCTGATCATCCAATATTTGGCTCAACAGATCCGGATACCTTAGCCAAAATAGACATGAATTTAATTAGAAATGGGCAAATGATTTTTTCACGGATTAGTCATACGCCATTGAGTAAATCTTTTTATAAATGGGCAGATGAACATGGTTATTTGATTATTGCTGAAATAACTAATTGGCAACTTGCCAATGTTCAAATGACTAGTCAAAGAATCAAAGATGCTTTTGCTGCACAAATCAAAGAATTTGTAGAAAGTTTTTGGAATAGTCCTTCTATTGTTGCGTATAGTACAGGAAATGAATATCCCAGTTGGACGCAAGAGGGAGATGAATGGACGCGTTATCAAATGGAAAAATTTAAAGCACTGGATACTACCAGAATGATGACATTTATAGCGATAGGTACCGCAACACAAGCCAATAATCTAATTGCTGCTCATAATTCGTTTAGGTATTGTGATTTTTTAAATTTCAATAATTACAGTAATGCACCAGGATTAATTAAAAATCTGGAGGCTTTACATAATAAGTTTCCTGATAAACCTATTTTCATCAGTGAAACTGGTTTAAGGGCTGATCAGGTAAAAAATGAATCAGAAAGAATTAAGCATTTGGAAGATTTAATTGAAGTAATTAAAGCCCGTCCTTATACCATTGGTTTTGCCTATTGGACTTATAATGATTATTTGAGTCGTTATTCAGCAACCAACAATAACGGGTATAGACCATGGGGTATCGTAGATGCCAATCGCAATCCCAGAGAATTATATAAAGCTTTTCAAACAAAACTATCACCCGTAATTGTTTCTGCTGAAAAAGATAAAGTACATATCACAGGAATCGCCAATTTCCCTTCTTACACATTAAGCAATCATGTGATGAAAATCTTAGTAGGTGATAAAACTTTAGCAACTTATCAGTTACCTGTTATTGAGCCAGGATCAAGCATGGATATAAAATTGAATAAGACACCTGTAAATTATAGAACGGTTATAGAAAATAAAGCAGGAATCGTTATATATGATAGTGGTTTATAAATGACAGGTACTATTTTTTAATTAACAGGATAACAAAATGCAATGAAATTAAAAGGGATGCGATGGTGGATTGTGGGGTTGCTTTTTTTTGC
>CALRUV010000087.1:0-13322 GCA_943371455.1 Chitinophaga pinensis
CTGCCTGTATTCTTTTTTTAATTTCCTGAGAGACATAAACTTTTTGTAGGACATATACTGTACACCGGCGCGTTTATTTTCAGTGGCTGCCTGGTAAAGCATACGAAAATGATTTGCTAATATCAATTGGGCTTTAAAGAATGAAAAGCCGGGTTCATAAATATGTGCAGGCTCTGCTCTCGCCCCATTTACTTCCAGTATAGAAAAATTTTTTCCCATTTTTAAATCTTCAATGCTACTGCATCGCAAATCATACCGGCCGTAATAAAATCCATCGATGCGCTGGCTTATAGCATCAATAGTGTTTCTAAGTTGCTCATCAATTATATGATTGTAATTAAGAAATGTAGCACCTAATACATGGTTACCGTAGGGAACTAATACCTGATCTTCCCCTAAAGCTGGTATATAGCTAAAATCTATTTTATTTTGGTTTTTTAATTTTTCGTACTGCAAAAAGGAACGATTGTTGCGTTTTATTAATTTTTCAACAGTAGAATAACCATCACCAGTTACAGTAAGCATTTTTTTAAAAGTAACAGAAGTTACCACCCCTTTTTTTTGTAAAGGATGCCTGAAATAAAAAACACCCAATTCCACCGGATAATTAATATAAGACTGTATTAGAAAAGAAACTGGAAAAGCTGCTTTATATTCAATCAATTCTTTAACATCTGTAATTTTTTTAACAGCCCAACCCCGCTCTCCAGTATCTGGCTTGGCGATTATAGGATAAACAATACCGGCGGTATTCATTTTTTGCTTTATGCAGTCAATATCTTCGCCCTCATAGACCAAAATAGTTGCCGGATAATACTCATCTGGAACCAACTGAAAGATTTTCCATTTGCTTTCAAATAACATACCCCCGGTTTCAATAGTAGGGTTAGAAGCAGCGAAGAAAAAGAAAGATCTCGCTTTTATTGACAGATAGATGAAATAAAAACTAACTGGAAAATAAATTGCCCATATAGGCCAGTATTCCCAATTAAACGTTTTAATGTACCCTCTTCTGATTTTATCATAGATTTTGTATCTACCCATATTTGTAATTTAGCATTATATAATGCTAAGGTTGCCAGGCAGTTTGCGAATTCCGGGTTTCCTCGTAAATGTATTTTTTGTTATACAATATAAATAGTTTAAAAAATCAAAAAAAAACGTAGTACAGGTATTTTCAATTAATACAATAAAAAAAAGAAAGTGTTTTACAGTATGATTTCAAATTATTATAAAGCTATTTTCAGCTACAATATCTGCTTTAAATTAATAAAGCATTGATTGATTATATATTGTTGCGCTGAAATAAGCACTACAGCTTACATGTAACTTGATTTAAAATCCAAACCTGGTTCCAATTAAAAATGAAAAAGCTTTTGGCATGCTATTTTGAACATTGATATATGCTGACCAGTAGGATACATCAATATAAATTGTCTGAAGTACTTTTGATTTTGTGGTATAGGCAAGCCGGCCCCCTGCCCTTCCAAAAACACCCCTCATTCTTGTAACCTGCTGGTTGATAATTCCATTTACATTATCTAAAATTAACCTTGGTTCACCAATATTAGCATAGCCAATACCTCCATAAGGAGATACGAATAATTTGCCTGAAGGGATTAAAGGAAAGTTTCTGCCCAGATTAATACCTGCTAAAAATACAGAGCTGCTGGTTTTTTGAAAGAGATAGGCAGAGTTTGCATCACTTACCTGCTGGTTGTAGTTCACTGCATTAAAATCCAGTACAAACTGTGCAAAAAATTGTCCGGAGAACCTGAACTCAATGCCAGAATTTAATGCTAATGATCTTTTATAAGCATGCGAAAAAGTAGACACCGGATTGAGAAAGCCTACAGAAGTGGTAAAAAATAATTTAGTTGTATCCTGTGATTTTACCAAAGCAGGAGAACAAATACAGAATAGTAAGAAAATAATAGAAATATTTAATTTTTTCATTTTTCAGATTTACTGATTTTTTTAAGAGGGGCAAGTCCCTCATGTTTATTCAGCACCTTTAAAATTGCACAACAAATCCAGGTAACATTTGCACTTAATAATAATCTCGCCGCCATTTTTAGATTCAATGCCTAAGAAATGCCATTAAAAAAATTACTGGCATCAATAAAAGAATGCTGGCTATTAATTTTATAACCCCATTCAATTCAGCCTAAAGCTCCACACCCGGCCTACTGAATAATTTTACCGATTCAGTATTGTTAGTGAATTAATATTACAATGTTTGTATAAAGATGAGTGCAGCCAACCTTTTATTTAGCAGGCCAGCTATGTTTTTAAAATTAAATGACAAAGTGTTTTAAAATTGATAGCTTCCGGTAAATAGCTTGAATATTTGTTTTGCATATTTGCAGCTTAGCTGCCATTTTGAAGACGCACGAAAATAAAAATCCTTACAAAATCTGGCAGTTTTAATTTTTATTAAGTAAAACAGTCCTTATTTTAGATTTATGCAATTTTCTTAAATAAGAAGCATTGTAATTATCGATTTAACTGATTTAATTAAATAAATGCAAATGCTTAAAAAGGGATATAATAGGCACTAGTAATAGCTTACTAAGCGCAGAAAATGGCAACCATCGGCAAGTATAAAACGCTGATTTAGAAAGTAAACTGCACCGAACCTGCGCCAATCGTGATGGGGTTATTTGCCGATACAGAAAGTGACTTGTACTGATTCTAGTGGCTTTCAGAGAAATTAGTGACAGAATAGTAACAGGTTTCGACTAAAATGTTAGTTTTCAGTGGAACAAGTGCTGCTTACTACTTTCAATTACTCAGAGATCTCAATTAACAGCTCTATCGGAGTATAAACAGGTAGAAAAGGAATACCCTGTTTTTGCAACTGCTTGTCGCGTGATATGAAATAATCCAGCTTATGATGTACAGCCGTGTAGTACTGCAAGGCATCTTCTATATCGGTTATCTTTGAATGAAGGGCATTCAAAACAATTTCATGTGGCAGGTCAATTACGGTTACATCTGCCATAAGGGTTAACAGTAATTCTTTTGCTTTGGCATTACCATATGCTTTCGTTAACCAGTAGCCGACAATATGTACAATAGAAGGAGTAATGAATGCCTGAATAGTTCCGTTTACTGCCAATTCAACAATCTTCCTAGACTGCTCATACTCATCACGCTTTAAGGTAAAGTCCAGCAATATGTTGGCATCAAGAAATACTTTAGAAGCCATACTTCTTTGCATTTTCTTTATAGTACAAATCTTTTAGATCTCCTTCTTCAGCTATAACAGGTTTATCCAGTTTCTCAATTAGGTGGAGGATATTCTTACGCTTAGAAGGTTTCGTAACAGTCTTAAAATAACCTTCCACCAATTCAGAAACACTCAGCTGTTGTTTTACGGCATAGCTCTTTACATTTTCAAGTAAGCTATCCTCAATTGTCAGGTTTAACCTCGCTTTCATCAATCAAATATACGCATACTTTTAATATATGCGCATAATTTTAAAAAGATGAAAGCTTATTTACATTGCAGCCAAGAAAGTGAAGTTCGCTTTTGTCTAAATTAGTTATTGTTCCAATAATTGTTCTCGCTGACTATCAATTTATATAATAACAATAGTTTATAAAATTGTGTGGCGATACAGAAAGTGCGTGTTTCATAATAAGGTTACTTTCCGATACAAAACTTAGAAAATATAAAATCCAACTGGTCATCATGCGTAATCTGCCCTGTAATAGAACCCAGGTAATGCAGGCATTGCCTGATATCGAGCGCGAGTAAGTCTCCGGGGATATGGTCATCCAAACCTTTTTGAACATCCATTAATGCCTGTGCTAATTTTTGCAATGCTTCAAAATGGCGGGCATTGGTAACTATGGTGGCTTCTGATTGTAGGTCGCCATGAATGGCTTTGGCCACCAATGCATCTTTCAATTTCTGGATATGCAATTGCTCTTTTGCCGAAATAAAAATGATGTCCTTGAATTCAGCAAATGTTTCCTGGTAATTACCTGATTCAGATTTATTGCCTACCAGCAGGTAATGGATATTTTCTTTTTCAAAATCATTCACCACCTTTTGTAAGATAGCCGCATCAATCTCATTCACATCAAATAAATAGATCACAACATTGGCTGCACGCATTTTTTCATAGCTCCTTTCCATGCCAATATTCTCTATCAGGTCCTGAGAATGTTCCCTGATACCTGCCGTATCTATCAAACGAAAAAGTACGCCATTGATATTTAATATTTCTTCTACCGTATCTCTGGTAGTTCCAGCTATCTCACTTACGATCGCACGGCTTTCATTTAATAATGTATTGAGTAAGGTAGACTTACCTGCATTGGGTTTGCCAATAATAGCCACCTGTACGCCATTCCTGATCACATTACCCAAGGCAAAGGAATCCAATAAGGTTTGCACAGACATTTTCAATTCATCCACCAATTGCTGCAAAGCTGCTCTATCTGCAAAAGCCACGTCTTCCTGCGAAAAATCCAGTTCCAATTCTATCATAGCCGAAAAACGGATCAGTCTTTCTCGCAGTGCTGCAAGGTCTGTAGAAAACCCTCCGCGCATACTATGCAGTGCTGTTTTTCTACCCGCCTCTGTATTACTGGCAATCAGGTCGGCAACAGCTTCGGCCTGAGCCAGATCCAGCTTGCCATTTAAAAAAGAGCGTTGTGTAAACTCTCCGGGCTTGGCCATGCGTGCGCCATTTTGAGTGATGGCATGGAGTATTTTTTCCAAAATAAAAGGAGACCCATGACTGCTTATCTCAATCACATCTTCACCAGTATAAGATTTGGGACCTTTAAATAAAGACAGCACCACTTCATCCAGTGCAAGATTATTTTGTTGCAGCATACCTACATGCAAACTATGGGAAGCCTGAGCATGCAAATTTTTTGAAGGAAACATTTCATTCAATATCCTGAATGTTTCTTTACCACTCACACGTATCACACCAATAGCACCAATACCCGGCGGTGTTGCCAGTGCTACAATAGTATCATCCCATCCACGCAATTGTGCCGACATCTGTTTTTGCTTTGCAACAAAAATAGAACAATGGGGTTAGGAAGTGAAGAGTTAATAGTTAAAAGTTAATAGTAGGCTTTCAGGTCTGCATTATTCATCCATAGTTTCCTCTTATTTACAATCCCAGAATACTCCACTTCTAACTTTTAACTATTAACTTTTAACTTAATCCTCCCCCACCCTAAATGTGATCTTCTGTTTCTGGCGATAGATGACAGCGTTGCCATTTTGCTCAGCGGGTTTCCATTTGGGTCCTTTGAGTATTACGCGTGCGGCTTCAAGAGCTGTGCCATATCCGGGATCATTTTCTGCCCTTACATCACTGATCGTTCCGTTTCTGTCAACAATAAATGAAATGATCACAGCGTAGTCTGCCGGGGGTGCCCCATTTTCTATGGGAAGATCCTTATTTAAATTTCGTTGCAGGTATTTTGCCCATTCATTGATGCCGCCCGGAAATTGCGCTTCTATTTGAACAGTAGTAAATGGAACATCAATATCTTCGGACTTCCGCAAAGGTTCAGGTGCACCTGTTGAATTTTCTGAAGGCGGTAGAATAATATCATCATCTTTCACACCTTTCTGATTCACATTTCCGATCCGGATATTCTCTAACTGATCCATTTCCTTCATTTCTTCTTCCGGTTCTACCAGTTCATCTTCTACGATCTTTGGTGCTACAAATTGTGCTATTTCTACTTTTGGTGGATCCTGTTTAGGCAATGGTTTAGGAGCTTCTTCTTTTTGTTCCTCCTGTTTCAGATTTTCCAATTCAATATTGGCAATAACTATATCGTTCCATTTGCTTTTTTTATTCCCCGCCAATAATGATACTGCAAAAAATAAAAGGCAAACAAAACCCATACCTGCCAATGAAAGAACCAATCTACGCTGGTAATTTTTACGAAGATCATAAGCACCATAGTTTTTGTTTCTTCCATCGAAAAGCAAATCAAGTATGTCTGATTGCAAAATTTTATTTGTTTCCATGATGTGCTGTTTTGTAATATGATTCATAAAAGCACCTATTTCCACAAAAGAAAAAAGAGAGATTTCGGTTTTGGGTTTTGAGTTTTGGGTTTTGGGTTTCGGGTTTTGAGCAATAAAAAACATTCCGTGTTTCTTGAATCTTGTTTCTTATTTCTTGAATCTTGTTTCTTGAATCTTGAATCTTGTTTCTTGAATCTTGAATCTAGCAATTCAAGTCCCTAAGACTTAAACCAAAAAAAAATCCCCGCAAAATTAATTACAGGGATTTAATATGATCAATTACAAATCAATTACTCTTCAGAAACCTGGAAAGTAATACTTTGCTTGTGACGATAAATTACATTACGGCCGTTTTGTACGGCTGGCTTCCATGCTGGTCCTTTGGTGATAACACGTACTGCTTCTGCTTTTGTTCCGTAGCCCGGGTCGTTCTCAGCAACAACATCACTGATAGCACCTGTTTTACTTACAATAAAGGAAACAACAACGGTATATCTTCCCGGAGGAGCACCGTTTTCAACCGGTAGATCCCTGTTCAGGTTACGCTCCAGATATTTTGTCCAGGCGGGTAAACCACCGGCAAATTCTGCAGGTATCTGTACAACGGTAAATACCTTATCGTAATCTTCTTCCACCTTTGGGGCTTCAACCACACCGGTTCCTTTTTCTACAGGAGGGGCAACGATACCTTCATCTTTGGCTCCTTCCTGGTTAATGGTACCGATCTTGGTGTCTTCCAGTTTTTCCACGTCCTTGATTTCCTCATCAGGCTTCACTTCTTCATCCTTCACAATTTTTGGAGGGGTGAATTTGGTGATCTCCACTTTTGGTGGTTCCTGTTTTGGTGGTGGAGGTGGTGGTGGCGGTTCTGCCTTTTTTTCTTCTTTAACATTTTCCAAAGACATATCAGCAACCACTATATCGGCAGTTTTCTTCTTACTGGAATTAGCTACCAGTGAACTTACCAGCAAAAGCAGTAAGATAAGAACCATGCCAATCAAAGCTATTGTGATACGCTTGTTATACGTTTTACGAAGTTCGTATGCACCATATTCCTTATTCCTTCCGTCGAAAAGGATATCAAGGATATCAGCGCTTTGAATTTTGTTTACATCCATTGTTAATACTTTTGAATTGTACCCTTTGAATAAATTTTCGCGCTTTAATTGCCTGCAGCAGCCGCCATTTCCTGTGATTTTTTCACCAGTAGTGTTTCAACAGGTGAAATATCAACCAGGGCATAACGTGTACAAACATTGATGGTCATTTCATCCAGAATATCCACTACATTTTTGTAGGTACATTCGTCGGATGGTTTCAGGATCACCACAAAATCTTTCAATTCACGAACACTGTTCTTCTTCTTGATGAGCACTTCGCGTATTTCACGGAAATTAGACGACTTAAAATTAGAAGCCGAATTATCCAGTTCGCCCTCGTAGTAAAAAACGTTATTGTCTTTCCCTAAAAGAACAGTGATCACACCCGATTGCTTTGCCTTATTCTGGTCTTCCGGCTTATCAGCATCCTTTGGAAGAATCAGCTTCATTGCAGTAGCCTGACTCATTGTGGTGGTGAAAATGAAAAACGTAATGAGCAGGAAGCCCAGATCCACCATGGGTGTTAAGTCAACCCTGGTAGAGAGTTTTTTCGATTTTTTGACCCCGGGTCCTTTTTTATGACCACCACCACCGGAGGTATCCATTTCTGCCATGTTGGTAGAATTTAGTTTTAATGAGTAATTGGTTTACTACTTATTTCCTTACTTATTCCTCACGCTTTTCGCCAGTTTGTGCTTTTTTCCAAAGATCGGTTCCCACCGGAATTCCTTCAGGACTGGTTACCAACTGAAATTTCAGGAAATCATTCTTTTTAAAGGCATCCACCACACTTTTGAAAGCGGGGAATTTTGCCATATTATCTCCCTTCAGCAAAAGGTTGGGTTTCTGGCCCTGGTAAGCATCTCTTACATAGGTCATCCACTCGGTTAATTCATTATGTGCCGTATCCTGAACTGGAATACCGGGTAATAAATTGCCCCTTCTCTGATCTTCGGGAAGTGCTAAAAATGAAGTCAGACCTGCAAAAGATGCCCCGAAAAAAGGCGCTTTTTTAAAAGCATTTACATTGATGCTGAGGTTTTTGGTTGTATTGATCGCATTAACTATTGCTTCCTTTTTCTGCTCATCGTCCATCATCAGGAAAACCTTGCCGTCTGAAGTAATGATCACCTGCACGATATCTTTCTGCGGAGCTACTTTGGCAGCAACCGATTTAGGTATCGTTACAGCAACAGCCTCTGAAGGCTTGAACTTCGTTGTAAGGATGAAGAAAGACAACAACAGAAAGGCCACGTCGCACATTGCCGTCATGTCAATGCTGGTACTCTTCCGTGGTAATTTGGCTCTACCCATTGTTAATTATTTATACGTTTCACAAATAAGATTCAAAAACTTGCTGTTTCCACAATTCCGTTAAGAATTATTTGTAGTTAGCAGCAAAGCTTTGTGTTAAAGTGAAACCTGATTCGTCAATACCATAAGTGATACCATCAATACGAGTTGTAAACACGTTGTACATGATGATCGCAATGGCTGAAGTTCCGATACCCAGTGCTGTATTGAACAGGGCCTCAGAAATACCTTTTGATAATTCACGTGCAGCATCTCCACCACCTTCGTCTCCAAGAGCAGAGAATGATTTGATCATACCCATTACCGTACCTAACAGACCCAACAGGGTTGCTACAGAAGCGATAGTAGATAAGAATACCAGGTTTTTTTCCAGCATCGGTAATTCCAAAGCAGTTGCTTCTTCTACCTCTTTCTGGATATTCAATACTTTTTGCTCTGTTACCAGTTCCGTATTGGTAATCATTTCTTTGTACTTTTTCAAACCTGCTTTCATTACATTGCCTACAGAACCTTTCTGCTTGTCGCAAGCTGCAATAGCTTTGTCAACATCTTTGTTAGCCAGGTGAAACTGTACGTTACGAACAAATTCAGCAATACTTCCGGTACCGGCAGCTTTGCTTACAGTCAGGAATCTTTCAATTACAAAAGTTAACACAGTTAAAAAACTTCCAATCAGGATTGGTACGATGATACCACCTTCATACATCTTAGGCCATGTTCCTTTTGGACCTTTGTGCTGAGGCCAAAAACCACCATTGGGATCAGGCGTAACAAAGTTAGAAGGTGCACCCAGCCAGAAACGCCAGATTACATAACCGAGAATAATACATACCAGTGGCGCCAGCCAGGAAATAGAGTTACCGCTTCTCTTAGGTTGAGCAGAAGATGGGCTTTTTACAGCAGCACCTGCGGTTGGTTTTGTTTCAGCCATGATTCAGTTGATTTTTGGTTTTTTAATAATAACGGTTGGTTTAAAAAATTTGTGCCCACAATTCTACTAAAAATTGTTTTGAAAAAACAAAACAATGTTTTAAAATATTAGAAAGGGAATACAAATTAGCCATTTTATTGAAATATTTACAGCTAATATCATATTTCTGTGAACTTTTACTTTTTTACGATTTTTGGACTAGAAAGGTACTGATTTCATTAATCGAAACATACAATTTCACCGATAAAAATTCCCCTTTCACCATTCATACAGATGCTTCATTAAAAATGACTGCTTTTGGATTTCTCTCCTATCTTTAAAAATTATTTTTAATTTAATTTATACTTATGAAAAAATCGTTACTTGTTGTTGCGTTATTTGCCGCTGTACTTGCAATGGCCCAACAACCGGATACTTCCAGACCGGCAAGCGGCCCCCGTCCCGGATTTGGTGGAGCAGGTGGAGCCGGATTAGGCGCTGTTGCAAGAAATTCTCCCCGTCCTTACAGGGAAATCATCACGGATAAAGCTATTACTAAAAAAGGCTTATTTACAGTTCATAAAGTAGAAGATAAATACTATTTCGAAATTGCAGATGCCATGCTTGGTCGCGAAATTCTTGCTGTTACACGTTACTCCAAAGTACCTACAAACGTTGGTGGCAGGGGTGTTTACGGCGGTGAGGATGCCAATACACAATCGCTTACTTTTGAAAAAGGACCTAGCAACAATATTTTTTTGAGGGTTGTAACGTTGGTGAATGCAGCAGATCCTAAAGATGATATCTACAAGGCCGTTAGTAATTCCAATTTAAATGCCATTGTTTCTGCATTCCCCATAGCTGCTATCTCCAAAGACAGCTCTGGCGTTGTAATTGAAGTGACTGATTTTTTTAAAGGTGATAACCAGGTAGTGAGCCTTAACAGTAATGCCAAAAGAAGCCTGGGATTAAGCGCTTTGGCATCTGACAGATCTTTTATTCAAAAAATTAGCACCTTCCCTATCAATATTGAAGTACGTACTGTAAAGACCTATTCTTCCAGTCCGGCAGGTGGTGGCGGTTTTGGAGCCCCCGCTCCGCAAGGTACCGTTGTTCCTGCAGCCAATGCTGGCGGAGCCGTTACCCTGGAAATGAATACCTCCTTACTATTATTGCCTAAAACGCCCATGACACCTCGCATAGCTGATCAAAGGGTTGGATTTTTTAGAGATGGATTCACTTTGTTTAGTGATGACCAGCAAAAAGTAGCTACCAAAGAATTTGCTGTACGCTGGAGACTAGAACCAAAAGACGAAGATGTAGAAAAATGGAAAAGAGGGGAACTGGTTGAACCTAAAAAACCCATCATCTATTATATTGACCCTGCAACACCTAAACAATGGAGACAACATTTGATAATGGGCGTAAACGACTGGCAGAAAGCATTTGAAAAAGCAGGTTTCAAAAATGCGATCATGGGTAAAGAATGGCCTGAAAACGACACTACCATGAGCATGGAAGATGCCCGCTATTCGGTGATCCGTTATTTTGCATCAGCAACGGAAAACGCTTATGGACCGCAGGTTCACGACCCAAGAAGTGGTGAGATCCTGGAAAGCCATATTGGCTGGTACCATAATGTAATGAAACTAGTTCATGATTGGTATATGGTGCAAACCGCCGCTGTTGATGCTCGTGCCAGAAAAATGAAATATGACGATGAACTGATGGGCGACCTGATTCGCTTTGTATCATCTCATGAAGTAGGTCATACCCTTGGCTTACGCCACAATATGGGTAGCAGCAGCAAGACCCCTGTTGAAAAATTACGCGACAAAGCATATGTAGAAGCCAATGGCCACACAGCTTCTATCATGGACTATGCCCGTTTTAATTATGTAGCACAACCAGAAGATAATATCTCCAAAGCAGGATTATACCCTCGTATTGGCGATTATGACGAGTGGGCTATGAAATGGGGCTATGGTTATATACCTGGGAATACCGAAGAAGAAGTAAAAATGAATAGTAGTAAAATGGTTACAGAAACTCTGAAAGCCAATCCCCGTGCATGGTTTGGCTCTTTTGAAGGTGGTTACCAGGCTGACCCAAGAAGCCAGAGTGAAGACTTGAGCGACAATGCGGTGGTTGCCAGTGAATATGGAATTAAAAATTTACAACGGATCCTCATCAATCTTTCAGAGTGGACCAAAGAAGAAGGTGACCTAAATAAGAACATTAATGATATGTATGGTCAGTTGATTGATCAGTTTCGACTTTATATTGGTCATGTTTCCAAAAATGTAGGTGGCGTTTATGAAACATTTAAAACATCAGAACAGAATGAACCTGTGTATGAAATTACACCCAAAGCCATGCAGGTAAATGCACTAGGTTTTTTAAATAAACAAGTATTTCAAACACCGAAATGGTTGATTGATAAAAAAATATGGGATAAGATCAATCCGCCCGGAACTGCTGACCCTGTTGCCTCTTTACAGGAATCTGCTTTAAATTCTATGCTTTCTGGCGATAGAATGAACAGGATGCAATTGAATGTTGATCGTTTTGGTGCCGATAAAGCATATAGTGGCTTAGACATGATTAATGATTTGCAAAATGAGTTATTCAGCGAATTAAAAGCTAATAAAGCCATCGACAGCTATCGCAGAATGTTGCAGAAAAGTTATGTTGACAAACTGGATAACCTGTTGAATCCTTCAGGCATTAGTGTTACTGGTGCTGTGTTTGGCGGAGCGGGTGGCAGAACAAATTCTTATACTTCCGGATTTAATAGCAGAAGTGATGTGTACAGTATTGCCCGCGCACAACTGGTGCAGTTAAAAGGACAGGTGAATACAGCCGCAGCAAGTGCTTCAGACAAAATGAGCAAGATCCATTTACAGGATCTGGCTGATAAAATAAAGAAAGCTCTGGATCCTCAATAACATTAATACAATATAATTTTTATACAATGAAAGAGTTCCGCACAAAGCGGGACTCTTTTTTTTGAGTGCCTTAACAAATTCTATTGCAAATTGAAAAACCAATGCGGACTGGCTCCTGTAACTTTACACAAAGAATGTTTATGAGATATGTTTTCTTTTTATTGTTTTTGATTTCTGTACTATTTGTAAGTGCCCAAAAGAAATCAGAGAAATGGGGTTATCTGAGAGATAGTTTAACGCATGAAGTAATTGTATTGGCAAGTGTGACCAATATCAATACCCGTAATACAGTGATGACCAGTGCAAAGGGCAAATTTAAAATTGAATTAAAAGAAAACCAGGTGCTTTCTTTTGCTGCCGTAGGCTATTATTTCGATACCATACATTACAATAAAGAATTTCTGCTACAGGATACCCTGGAATTGTATCTTTCACCCCTTGCACATAATTTGGGTAATGTTACTGTAACAGCCCGTGGCAAAAGCAGGTACCAATTGGATAGTATGGAAAGAAGAAAAGAATTTTTACAAGATATTGTCAACTATACCATCCCCACTTTTGCACTTTCCAATACTGGTGCAGGCCTGGGTATCAATATCGACCGTTATTCAAAGCATGAAAAAAATAAACGTAAACGTTTTGAATTTTTTGAGAGCTTCGAAAATGAAGCCTATATCAACTACCGCTTTCCGCCAAGCCTGGTAACACAATACGCAGGTTTAAAGGGAGATGATTTACAAAATTTCATGCAATCCTACCGCCCAACTGCAACATGGCTTAGAAAAAACAAAGAAGAGGAAGATATCCTGTATTATATTAATGATAAGTTGAAATTATTCTTTAACAGAAATGACAAGTGAGAGGGTTCTGGATTCTGGATGCTGGATTCTAGATTTTGGATACTGGATTCTTGTATCTTGCACTATTTATAATTCATCTAGCATCTAGCATCTAGAATCTAGCATCTAGCATCTAGCATCTAGCATCTAGCATCTAGCATCTAGCATCTAGCATCTAGCATCTAGAATCTAGCA
>CALRUV010000088.1:0-13280 GCA_943371455.1 Chitinophaga pinensis
CAAAATACACACTTGCATACACTTCCCCTTTCTTTGGTAAGTGAAAAACGTTATATGAATGGCTTAACTCTCAGCTGGCAACCAAAATGGGTAAAGGGCCTTTTTTTAGGAGTTAACAGGGTTTTTCAAGTGTATAAAAAAGATCTAACTGTTACTTCAGGTTTTGTTGATACCTATCTACCTGTTTTTGGGAATATTTTTAAAAAATCAGTAAGTGGTGGGTCAGAAATATCAGAAGATGCTAAAAAAAGGGATCAATTAATTTCATTGTTTACGAGATGGGTATTTCCAAAAGTTAATGCAGAATGCTATTTTGAATATGGATGGAATGATCATTCTTATAATAACCGCGATTTTATTATGTCGCCCACTCACTCAGCTGCTTATCTAGTTGGGATGAAAAAAATATTTCCATTAAAACAAAATTTGAATGAAAACATTGAATTGGGTATTGAATATACACATATGTCTCAATCACCTGATTATATAGTACGGGAAGCTGGAAATTGGTATGTTCATGACGAAGTAAAAGAAGGCTATACTAATAACGGTCAAATACTGGGAGCAGGGTCTGGATTGGGAAACAAATACCTAACTTTTAGTATGAACTACCGGAAAGAATTAAAATTATTAGGTTTTAGGGTAGACAAAATTCAAAATGATCCTTTGGAATCTTATCATCCATATTTGTGGGAAGACTATGCATTTACAGTTCATGCTGGGGGTGATATAAAGAATTTTTATCTTATGGGTAAGTTGCAAATAATGAAATCCAAAAATTATGGTTGGGAGGATAAAAACAGGTATAATGTACAAACTATGTTAAGTATAAATTATTATCTCTGATATTTTAGATATGTGAAAGCAAAATTTCAACTGTAACAAAGATTTTATGGATGATAAGGAGGTAGAATACAAACGATACAACGAAAGGTCAGCAAGAGAGATGTCAACAAAAGAAACCACTTTTGATAAAAATGGTCATGAAGCGCTTCCTTATTTATTGCAATCTCCATTTATACGGTACCAGAAACTTATTTTAGAAAATGTATCGAATGGAACCAAGGTCTTAGATCTTTGCTGCGGAAATGGGATTCATTCTTTAACTGCTGCAAGTGCAGGTGCAATGGTAATTGCCACCGATATTGCGGAAAACAGTATTGAATTGGCGAAATTTCGAGCACTTAATGCAGGTATTTCTAATATCAGCTTCCAAACTGCAGATGCTGAAAATCTGCCATTTCCAGATTTGTCATTTGATATGGTTACTTGTGTTGGTAGCCTTTCATATGTTGATTTAGCAACTTTTGTAAGAGAGGTACAACGGGTTTTAAAACCGGGGGGAGTTTTTATTTGCTTAGATTCCTTCGACCATAACCCAATCTACCGTTTAAATCGGTTGCTTCATTATTTTAGAGGCAATAGAAGTTTAAGTACCTTGAAACGAATGCCAAATGAAAAGACTATTCAATTTATACGTTCGAAATTTAGAGATGTGCAAATTGACTATTTTGGTATTTTCTCTTTTAGCGGGGGACTTTTGAAACGCATATTGGGCGAAAAAAAAACGAGACATCTAATAGACCAGTGGGATCAACAGTTTGCATTTCTACATAAGCATGCTTTCAAAATTGTATTTGTTGCAAAAAACTAAATTGGTTTCAGAAACATTTAACTGACAATGCACAAGTTAACATTCTTGAATTATTTCTTAAGAAAAGTATCTTTATTTTTTTTGAGTATGGTAATTGTAAACGCTGCAATTGCACAGTCTCGGATGCCAGTATCATTTTATGCAATAGAAGACCAAATTAGGAGTTATCAACTTACAGATTCTCCATCCTATGTAAATTCCTTTTGTATCAGGCCATATGTTTTTACAGACAGTTCAAATAGTATACAATCTCCATGGAATTTAAATACAAATAGTAAAAATAAACTTAGTAAATGGCAGATTCTTCCACTTACTATGAGCTTGCAGTATAATTCTGCTTATCCTTTTGAACGTAATGATGGCAGTTTAATTCCTGCTGCTGGTCTGCAAACATTTGTTACTTCAGGAGTTTACTTTAAAAGTAAAAGATGGCAAATACAAATTAAGCCTGAATTTGTTTTTGCAGCAAATCAACCTTATGAAGGTTTTCGAAGGGAACATGATAGCCTCACATGGTCTACCTATTATGAATGGTTAAACAATTCAGATATTCCCGAAAAATTTGGTCAGTCTAATTATAACAGAATCTTTCCCGGTCAATCGAGTATTCGTTATCAAAGTGATAAAGTGACTTACGCTCTATCTACTGAAAATCTTTGGTGGGGTCCGGGAATTTATAATAGTCTGGTACTATCAAATCAAGGACCTGGTTTTTTACATCTCAGTATTGGATCACGAAAGCCATGGCATACAAAAATTGGTACAATTGAATGGCAGGTTATCGGAGGTACATTGTTTAATTCAGGTCAGGAGCCTCCAGGAACAGATATTACATTCAATGGGTCTGTTTTGTATAAGCCAAAAATGGAGTCTTCCCGATACGCAACTGGATTAGCATTCACATGGCAACCTAAATGGATTAAAGGGCTTTTCCTTGGTTTTTCAAAAATGTCTTATCAATACTTTTCTGATATCTCTGGAACGATTGATATCCTTCCTTTAGCAGGAGTATTTGGTCAAAAGGTTTCAAAAAGCGAAAAAGAAAATAAAAAAGCAACACTAAGTGCTGTTTTTTTCAGGTATTTAATGCCAGAAGAAAAAGCGGAGGTTTACCTGGAATTCGGTTTTGGAGACAGGGTAATTACACCCTTTAATTTCATCTCATCTGAAAGTATTCCGAAAGCATATACAGGTGGCATACGAAAACTGATTGCTCTAGGACAGAAGAACCGATTTATTCAACTTACTACCGAGATCACGCAAATGCAATTGGATAAGCCCTCCTTAATCAGGGGGAATAACAGCTGGTATACACATACTTATATCAGACAAGGTTATACGAATGATGGTCAATATTTGGGCTCTTCTATTGGATCTGGGAGTAATAGCCAGCATCTGGATATCAGTTATATTAATCATCAAACCAAAACCGGAATCGGATTTGAAAGGATTGTAAGAAATAATGATTTTTATTACAAAAGATATGAAGTTATTAAAGATTATCGGCGTCACTGGGTAGACCTGTCCATCTATTTGCATACCGCGGGGTGGGAATTTAACAAACTCCGAATCTCAGGTGAACTAACCTATACAAGTTCAATCAATTATAAATGGTATATCCTGAAAGATGATATCTATCGGCAATATGAAAATGGCAATGACCTTAAAAACCTTCAATTGCGTTTAACTTGTACCTACCCCTTTTAGAAGCGCATTTTTTCTCGGACTATTTCTTTAATATGCCATTTTAGCCCAACCTTTTCTAATTTCTGACGTGTTGTGCTATTAAAATAAATTATCAAAGCAAAGGCTTATTAATATCCAAAACGTAATTATAACATTTGCTTATTTTGTAATACTACTTCAAGTTTTTAATTAATATTGTAACCATCACCAGGAACTCAAAACACAACAAATCAAATAAAATTGTGCCTTGTCGCCAGCTAAGCTTTGGCGAGCGTGGTGTGACTTTGTGCGCTATTATTTTTCACACTAAGACACCAAGGCACAGTAAATTGAGCACTATTTTAATAGCACAACAGGTTAATTTCTAGTTCTATTGCTTGGTAGAAATTGACTTACCGCAGTAAAATATACTTTTCAACTATAAAATGTTGAAAAACCTATTTCGTTTCATTTTTAACCCAAATTATGGGTGATTTGAGGGAACAAACTGCTTTTTAATGGGTTGCATGTTCAATCAAGCTGAACTTTTTAGTAATTTTGCCAACTATTCAGTTAAACATAATTAAAGAGTCATTCATGCATAAATCGCTTTTCAGAATAATTACCCTATTTGTAATAAGCTTTTCTATTATTTGTGTGAATGCGCAGCAATTACCTGTAAATATTGATGCTTTAACCGATCAGCAATTAATTCAATTTGTAAATCAAGCTCAATTGGCTGGGTTAAGCGAGATTGAATTAGAAACCAAAGCCCGTGAACGTGGTTTAAGTAATGATCAAATTCTTAAACTAAAGCAAAGATTACTCTCCTTAAACCTTTTACAAGGTGGCGCAGCCAATAATTCCAATGGCGACAAACAGTCTACTGACCCTTCTTCCGCTAATTCAATGGGAAATTTGCGAAACAAAGTCTTGATTTATGGTCCTGCATACAAAGATTCTTTGAGCAGGGCACTCAGGGTATTTGGGGCTGATTTATTTGACAATGAAAATTTAAGTTTTGAACCTAATTTAAATATTCCTACGCCACGTAATTATATTTTAGGGGTAAACGACCAGCTCTTAATTGAAGTGTTTGGATACTCTGAAGCATCTTTTAAGTTGAAAGTAAGTCCTGAAGGAACCATTCGTGTTCCGGGTTTGGGATTAATAAGGGTTTTAGGTTTAACAATGGAAGATGCGCAGAAAAAAATCAGGCATGAGCTAACAAAGATTTATTCAAATATACTTACTGGTAAAACCTCTGTTCAAATATCATTAGGACAAATTAGGAGTATCAAAGTAACCATAATCGGGGAAATTAAAAAACCAGGAAGCTATACATTATCCTCTTTTGCAACCATTGCTAATGCATTGTATGCTTCTGGTGGACCAAAAGATATTGGATCATTCAGAAAAATTGAATTATTGCGTAATGGTAAACTGATTGCTTCATTTGATTTGTATGATTTTCTATTAAATGGCGATCTGACAAAAAATCTTGGTTTACAGGATGATGATATTATAAGGGTGCCAGCTTATGAAAAAAGAGTGATTGTAAAAGGTGCTGTAAAACGCCCGGCTATTTTCGAATTATCCAAAAATGAAAATCTGGATGAAGCACTTAGATATTCTGGGGGATTTGCAGATATCGCATTTAAAGAAATGATCAGGGTTAAGCGTTTCGCTTCTAGTAATAAAGAAATATTAAGCGTTCGACCAGTTTCTTTCAAATCTTTTCCTTTATTATCAGGGGATAGCTTGATAGTGGACAGTTTAGCTGATGTGTTCAGTAACAGGATCATGATAACAGGTGAAGTATCTTATCCGGGCACCTATGGTTCTGATAATGTAAAAACGCTGAAAGACTTACTGGAACTGTCAAAACCGAAAGAAAGTGCCTATATGGAGAGGGGCGTGATTAGAAGGCTGAAGGCTGATTATAGTCCCATATCAATCGATTTTTCTCCAACTTCTGTACTTACGGGAGCAACAAATTTTAATCTTCAAAGAGAAGACTCCATACACATCTATTCAAGAGCTGGTTTATTGGAAAAATACATTTTACAAATTGATGGTGAAGTAAACAAGCCAGGGGAATATGCATTTGCAGATAGTATGAAGGTTCTAGACCTTATTATGAAGGCTCAGGGATTTAAAGATGGTGCCAGTGAGAGTAGTATTGAGGTTTCCAGAAGAAATAGAACAAATCAGAATGATTCAACCAATTATTCCATTGTAAAAAGAATAGATATCAGTCAAAGCAATCAAATCAATAACCCCGATCTTTATTTTACATTAGAACCATTTGATATAGTTTTTGTAAGAAAGAGTCCCCATTATAAAGAACAAATATCTGTATCTATTGAAGGGGAAGTTAAATTTCCTGGCAGGTATTCTGTTATCAGTAAAGATGAAAAGTT
This sequence comes from Chitinophaga pinensis, assembly GCA_943371455.1. Classification (GTDB taxonomy): domain Bacteria; phylum Bacteroidota; class Bacteroidia; order Chitinophagales; family Chitinophagaceae; genus Sediminibacterium; species Sediminibacterium pinensis_J. The sequence continues at coordinate 5,743 of CALRUV010000088.1, forward strand.
GACTGATTTAATCAAAAGAGCGGGTGGTCTGAAATCAGAAGCATATACGGAAGGGGCTTTATTGATACGCAATACTTTTCAGGGTAGAACGCCAGCTGATACGGCTTTATTTAAAAACAAACTGAATATACTGGCAACCCAAAGCAATGTGAACAAAGACAATGAGGTGAAAGTAAATGGTCAGGATACCGCAAAGAATTCCAAATTTAAAGAGTCACTTGCCGATCAACAGAAACCAGTGGGAATAAGGCTTCCAGATGCATTGCAGGATGAAAAATCTATATTTAATCTTTTACTGGAAGAAGGTGATGTTTTAAAAATCCCCAAAAGAATACAAACTGTACAATCCTTTGGATCTGTTTATGTTCCCCAAAAAATTGTTTACAGAGATGGGCTAAATCTTAAAGATATTGTGCGAGAATCAGGAGGGTTTACAAAAGATGCCATTAAAAAGAGGTCATATATTGTTTATGCCAATGGCGAAGTAGCAAGTAGTTCTAAAGTGCTTTTATTCTTTAATACTTATCCTAAAGTAAAGCCAGGAGCTGAAATATTTGTGCCAGCTAAAGATTCTAAGAAAGGCCTGAGTACGGCAGAATTCATAGGTATTGCGAGTGGTATTGCTTCTGTTGCGGGAATTGTGATTGCCATTCTAAATGCTACCAAATAAAACTGCAATCATGGAAACCCAAATTGAAAATAATTACAAATCATCTATAAAAGAAATGCTCCTAAGATTGCATCAATGGTTTAGGATGCTTTTGAAAAAATGGGTCTTTCTTTCCATAATAGGAATTACAGGGGCGATAATAGGCCTGCTATTATCTATCATTGCACAACCTAAATATGAAAGTAAAATAACTTTTGTTTTAGAAGATAGTAAGAGTGGGGGGGCTTTAGGTGCCTATGCCGGTCTTGCATCACAATTTGGTATTGATATCGGTGGAGGAAGTGGTGGCGTATTTCAGGGAGATAATATTCTTTTATTATTAAAATCAAAGTTATTAGTTAGGAAAGCTCTATTAAGTAGCTATACCAGCGATAATAAGCATAGTCTGGCAGATCAGTATTTAATAATGAGTGGATTAAAATCCAAATGGTCGTCAAATCAAAGATTGTTCCCTGTAAATATTCCAGTATCTGTTAAAGGGGCAAAAACTGTGTATTCAATTTTGCAGGATAGTATAGTGGATTTGATTTATGATAAAATTCTTGAAAATAATTTATCGGTTCAAAAAATCGATAAAAAGCTAAGCTTCGTGTCAGTAAACTGTATTTCAAAAGATGAATTATTTTCTAAATATTTTGTTGAAAGATTAGTTGCAGAAGCCACGGACTTATATATACTTACAAAAACAAAACGATCAAAAACAAACGTTGAAAAGCTTACCGCAAGGGCAGATTCGCTGGAAAATCTGATGAACGCAAAGACTTATTTTGTGGCTAATGCACAAGATTTAAACTTGAATCCAGTTAGAAAATTAGGAACTGTAAATACAGAACTTGCTGCTAGGGATCGGATTATTCTACAGACAATTTATGGGGAAGTAGTTAAAAACCTGGAAGTTGCTAAAATGACGCTATCACAGGAAACACCTATTATTCAAATAATAGATACACCTAATCTGCCACTTCATAAAATAGCCTATCGTCCTTTCAAAAGTATTTTTTTAGGCTTCTTTATTTGTTTGTTTACAGGCATTCTCTTTTTTACGGTTAATAATGTATATAAAAATATAATGCAATAAATTGAATGAAAAATATTGAACAGAAGAGGATTGCCATCATTGGATTGGGATATGTTGGTTTACCATTGGCTATTGAATTTGGGAAAAAATACGAGGTTGTTGGTTTTGATATCAATAATGAACGTATTGCTGAACTTGCAGCAGGTAAAGACAGAACGAAAGAAGCCGACCTTGTTTCATTAAAGCAAGTTATTAAAAAAGACAATGCTAAGGGGGAAGGACTTTATTTTAGTAGTTCTGTTGCCGTTTTAAAAACTTGTAACGTTTATATAGTTACGGTACCAACTCCTATCAATGTATTCAAAGCTCCAGATTTAACACCTTTAATAAAGGCCTCAGATATGCTGGGTAAGGTGATTAAAAAAGGGGATATCATCATCTATGAATCAACAGTTTATCCGGGATGTACAGAAGAAGATTGTGTTCCTGTTCTTGAAAAGTCGTCTGGACTCAAATATAATAAGGATTTTTTCTGCGGTTATTCTCCTGAAAGAATCAATCCTGGCGACAAGGTGAATACGTTAACCAAGATTAAAAAAGTAACATCAGGTTCCACACCTTTTATAGCTAATGTAGTGAATGATTTATATGCAAGTATTATTACAGCAGGAACTTTCAAAGCATCTTCCTTAAAGGTTGCTGAAGCATCCAAGGCAATTGAAAATGCACAAAGGGATGTAAATATTTCGTTTGTGAACGAGCTTTCCTTGATTTTTGATAGGATGGGAATAGATACGAATGATGTTATTGAAGCAGCTGGAACCAAATGGAATTTTCTGAAATACAAACCAGGGTTGGTTGGAGGACATTGTATAGGTGTAGATCCTTATTACCTTGCGCACAAAGCAGAGTCTCTGGGATACCATCCTCAGGTAATATTGTCTGGCAGGCGTGTTAATGATAATATGGGTTTATTTGTTGCTAATAAAGTGATCAAACTATTGATTCAAAAGAAGCATAAGATAGATGGTGCTTCAGCATTGATAATGGGATTCACTTTCAAAGAAAATTGTCCTGATTTCAGGAATACAAGGGTGATAGATATATATACCGAATTAAAACAATTTGGTGTTGATGTGGATGTATTCGACCCACATGCTGATGCATCTGAAGTTAAAGCTGAGTATGGAGTTGTGCTTACTAAAAAGTTAACTAAAAAATACCAGGCTGTAATCTTAGCAGTTTCTCATAATGAATTTAGTAAGTTAGACTTTTCAAAAATTTTAAAAGGGAATAATGCTGTTGTTTATGATACAAAAGCTTTTTTGGATAGGAAATTAGTTGATGGTCGTTTGTAAGTTGAATTAAATTTAAATATTAAGCAGGCATCACTTTCAAGTTTTTGTTGCTATTTATAAAATTTTATCAGAGATGAATGTTTGTAGTATTACATACCATGAGGTAACAGACAACCCTGCTGATTCAGGTTTTCAGAGAGAAACAGCTTTGCCTTATAAACATGGGGTTAAGGAATTTGAAGACCATGTAACAATTTTTAAAAAACATAATATCTTTACACCTAAAATTCAAGAAATTGATTTTTCGAATAAAATAGAAAATACTTTTTTAATCACTTTTGATGATGGTGGGACATCTGCAATGACTGCGGCTAATATTCTTGAAAAAAATAATCTTATTGGTCATTTTCTCATTACTACCTCATTTATTGGGAAAAAGTATTATTTGTCTGAATCCAATGTAAAAGAACTACATGATCGCGGTCATGTTATCGGAGGCCATTCACACACTCATCCTGATATATTTTATAATTTATCTTATGATAAGATGTTGGCGGAATGGGTTAAATGCAAGGGTATTTTGGAAGACCTAATTGAAGAATCTGTAACTTGTGCATCAGTTCCTGGGGGAGAAATGAATGATGATACCTGGCGATCTTCAGCAGATGCTGGTTTTAAATTTTTACTCTGTTCAGAACCCTTCTTTGTTCCTAAAACTAAATACAATATCTTATTAGGCAGGGTTTGTCCAAAGAAAGGTGCTGATTATAAGAAGGTTGAGAATTTTATTCAATTCAAAGGGTATCAAAAAGAAATGCTTATTAGGGAAGCTAAAAATGCAGCCAAATTGGTGGTATATCCAATTCAAAATTTCATTGCACAGATAAAAAATAAATAATATGACAGAGACAGATTTTATATCTTTTTTCAAAGATCAATTGACAGAAGAAAATATTGATATTACCCCTCTAACAAAATTCAAACAAATTGATGGATGGGATTCACTCACGGCTATGCTTGTTTTAACAAGTTTGAAGGAAGATTTTAATATTAACCTTACTGTTTCAGAATTACTGGCTTGTGAAACAATTGCAGATATCATTAAAGTTGTAAATTCAAAATGAACAAACAGGCATTTATTAAAGCTATAGATTTCTATTTGCCTGAACGTGTGTTAGACAACCACGAAATCGCTAGAATGTACCCATCTTGGTCTAGTGATAGTATTCTGGAAAAAATAGGTATCGAAAAAAGACATATTGCTGCTGAAAATGAAACAACAGCTGATATGGCTATTTCTGCTGTTGATAATCTTTTCCATAATAACAGTTCAATAAAAAAAGAAGATATCGACTTTTTTATTCTATGCACCCAGACTCCCGATTTTGAAATTCCTACTTCTGCTTGTTATATTCAGCATAAGCTTGGATTGCGAAAAGATATAGGTGCATTTGATTTTAACTTAGGGTGTTCTGGTTTTGTTTATGGGTTAAGTATTGCAAAAGGACTGATTGAAACAGGACAGGCAAAAAATATATTATTGGTTACCTCAGAAACTTATTCAAAGAGGATACATCCTGAAGATTTTAAAAATATCTCACTTTTTGGAGATGCTGCCGCCGCAACACTGATTTCATCTGAGATTTCTGAAGGTGTATTAGCTGGACAAATTTGCAACTTCCAGTTTGGTACTGATGGAGAAGGGTACGATAAATTGATACATTTTAAAAGTGGTATTGAAATTCAATCTAAAAAGGAAAAATACTGTTTTGAGTATAGTGAAAATTCTTTTGGAGATGATTATTTATATATGGATGGAAGGGCAATATTTGAATTTACATTATCTGCCATACCTAAACTTATAAATTATACTGTAGAAAAAAATGATATTGAAAAAGGAGATGTGAATTTGTATGTGATGCACCAGGCAAATCAGTTTATGCTGGATGCTATCAGGAAAAGAGCTAAAATTCCAGTTGAACAATTCTATATCTCTATGAAAGATAAAGGTAATACTGTTTCTTCTACAATTCCCCTCGCACTTTTTGATGCTTTGAGAGATGGCAGTATTAAGGACAGCAGTAATGTATTAATTGCAGGTTTTGGTGTTGGGCTATCAATGGCAGGCTGTTTGATAAAATTTGCTCTAAAGTGATATCGGATACTATAATTACTCCTTTATATAGTGTAGAAAAAGATACAGCTATTGATTTTCTGGCAGGAAAATATGATGACCTAAAAAGAGGAACTGATTTTTGGAAATTGCGTACTTCATTTTGGTGGGAGAAAAATCCTTATTTTAATAATAAGATGCCTATTGGATGGGCAATAAAATCAGTTGAAGGCACAATTCAGGGTTTTATAGGTTGTGTTTTTACTGCAATGGCCTTTGGACAAAATCATCTGTGTGCTGTTAATTTAACTTGTTGGCATGTAGAAGATGGGTATAGAAATAAAAGTCTTGAATTATTTGTTGCAGCTAATAGTTATGAAAATGGGGATATTTTTTTTAATACAACACCAACAGAATCAGTTGAAAAGATCTTAAAAGGGTTTAGGTATACAAAATATATCCCTTCAGGTATTGAACTCTATACCAACCTTTTGCCTTTGAATATCGGTTCTTTTAATGTTTTTGTAAATAAACCGGCCATTAATAGATTTCTTTCTCCTTTTTTGAGCCTTGCGTCCTATGCCAATTCATTTTTATTTTTAAAACTATTTAGTAATAAAAAATACCATATTGAGTTCGGGCTACCTGAAGATTTAAACAAACTTGACCAATTATGGGAAAAATCTAAACCTGATAGTTTGGTCACTAACTTACGTGATGCTTTGTATTATCAATGGTTAAGTTCCGGCAAATTCGCAAACAAGTACACTATTTTAAGGATAAATGAGAATGCTACAACAATCGCTACGGTGGTTTTCGAAAAAATATCAATTGCTGGAAATAATATATTGGAATGTATTGATTTTTGGCAAGACGTAACAACAGATGCTGAGAAAAGCTTAACCCTTAACAAATGTATGATTGGGTTTCTAGTAAGGAACAGGATGAAATTTCAAAATGTTGCTTTTCTTAGTTTTCCTGATTATTGTGGCTCAATACCTAAGCAAGTTTTTTCAATGAGAAAATTTAGATCCCGTAACAATAAATATTGTTTAGCCCTAGCCCCAGAAGTCAGAGAAGCAATAAAATCAAATAATATTTATTTTACAATGCAAGGAGATATGAATTTATGAGCTGTATCAAATTTATTGAATGATTGAGAATTTTATTGTTTCATTAATAATCATAGTTCTAAATTTTTTTGTTGCTTTTATTTTGAGGGCAATACATAAAACTTGGTTGGCACCTTCCGCTATTTATGCATTATGGTGGTCTTTAACCGGGTTGGTTTCTATCATTGCAGGCTATAATGAAAAAGTGCCGGTCTCAGGATTGGGATGGATTCTATTGTCAAGTATATTGATTGGGGTAGGCAGTCTGGTTTTTTTACCTAATAATTTTAAAATTTTACAAGCAGAAGAACTTGTTCTGGATGACAGAAGTTTTTCAGATAAAATTGGAAAGCTGAATAAATTATATATAATAACTCTGTTTCTTGCTTTTGCTTATATATTAGCTTCTTTAGTTTACCAACAAACATCATTTTCAGACCTTACTTCTTTAGAAGGTTTTTTGCTTTTAGCAGCTAAATTTTCGCAAGATCGTTATGAAGACACAACTGTATTGCCTATTTATATTAAACTACTACTGCCATTTATTTTTTTGGCAACTTGTATCGGCGGAATTATGTTTGGGATAACAAAGCAAAAGCGATATTTAATATGCCTTCTTCCTCCTGTTATTATTTCAATTTTGTTTACAGAAAAGGCAGGTATATTTTTCTGTTTTTCAATGTGGATGTCCTCTTATATGTCAATCATGCTCTTTAAAAAGAAATTAGTCATTTTTGATTGGGCTACAATTGTAAAAACTATGGGAATAACAATTGTTATTTCAGCTATTTTGGTTTTCTCATCCTTTGCTAGACTGGGTGTTTTAGATGTGGCAGAATTAGGGGTTGTATGGGATAAATTGTATTCAACTTTATTTGGGCATATCCCAGCATTTTCTAATTGGTTTGCAACCTACGATTTCAGCCATGAAACACCCGAATTTGGAAAATATACTTTCTCTGGTGTGTTCGATTTTTTTGGACTTTCGAAAAGAGAAAGCGGTCTATATACTGTAAACTATCAATTGTCTAATGGCGAACTGACCAATCTTTATTCTATTCACAAAGGGTTGATCCTGGATTTTACCGCATCGGGATCTTTATTTTTATATTTTATCTTCGGAATGGTAGGGTCATTTGTATTTTACAGCGTTTATAAAAATGCCGGAAAATTGATTGGATTGCTTTCTTCTGTTTATGCAATTACTTTTGTCTCAATCTTCTATTCAGTTTTTATTTTTAATACCACCTTTTTGGCAATTTTTCTTACCATTCTATTTTTATTCCTGATATGATTTTTTTTAAAAAAGCATTTTCCAGGTTAAATC
>CALRUV010000089.1:0-13272 GCA_943371455.1 Chitinophaga pinensis
TAGTTAAACTTAGAAACGAATTTTAATTTGTCTGATACCTTTTGGCTAACACTTAATGCGGCGGTAATACGCTCATACCCGGTATTTGGCATGATCCATTCATTTTTTGAATGCGTTAAGGAAGCCCTTACTGAATTATTTTCGTTACCACTTTCTATCGAAATATTATTTGTGATGGTAGAACCTGGTCTCCAGAATCCTTTTACATTATTTTCCTGAGCAACCCAGGGTAATCTTTCTGCAGATTGGCCTTCTTTGTTTGGATCATATTGGTAGTATAGTTGACCATTGAATCTTGGACCAAATGCGCTACTGGTACCACTGGTGCTGGCTCCATCTGCAGAGGCACCATAACTATAATATTTTTGACCAGCCGTATTTAGTGCCCTGCCTGTTCCCTGACCATACTCATATTGGTAATCTGGCCATCTAAGTACCGTGTTCATACTAATATTAGAGTTGAAAGAAATACCAATTCCTTTGTCTTTTCTGATACCGGATTTGGTGGTAATCAATAAGGCACCATTGGCGGCACGGCTACCATATAAGGCAGTAGCGCCGGGGCCTTTCAGAACAGTGATGCTTTCTATATCGTCTGGATTAATATCTGAAATACCATTTCCAAAATCTACCGGTACATCAGAACCAGAACCTGCACCATATGCATTATTTACACCAGCAGTAGTTCCGCCTGCATTCATAGGAACACCATCTAATACGATCAATGCGTTGTTACCATCAGGATTCATAGAAGCATCTCCCCTTAAGGAAACTCTTACAGAACCACCTGGTCCGGATCCTGCTGAATACAAATTCAATCCGGCCACTTTTCCTGACAGAGAACTTACCCAGTTATTAGAACGTGCATCTAATACATCACTTTCTTTCATGGTTTGCGCTGCATAACCTAATGCTTTTTCGCGCTTTTTAATACCCAATGCCGTTACTACCACTTCACTCAGTTCACTTGCATTCGAACTCATTCTGGTAACAATATTGGCACCTGATTTTGTAACAGAGATTGTTTGCTCCACATCAGTATAACCGATATAAGAGAATTTAACATTGACCCTTACCCCTGCGGTAATTTGTTTGATGCTGTAAATTCCTTTTTCGTTAGTTGTAACCGTTTGACCATTAACACCTTTGTTTTGAAGCGATACTGAAACCCCTTGTAAAGGATCTCCTTTTTCATTCAATACCGTACCTGTAAGGTCGGTTAAGGATTGTGCCTGAACAGGCTGTACTTGCAGCATCACTAAAATAAGCGTGAGCATCACCGTAGTCATGTGTAAAAGGTTTTTCATAATGCAGTTTTTGATAAAGCGCGAAAGTAGATTGCAACGAAAAGAGCCACTCAATGAGCAGCTCTTCATAACTATTTGATAATTTAAAAATCACTATTTCGTAACCTACTGTTGTTGATTAGGTAATACCGTTTAAATATTTTCGTAATTTTGTACTCGTGGGTGAACTCTTTATTTCAGACAGTCACACTTAGCGTTTAAATATTTTTGAAAAGGGTAATTGAAACAGGTATTTTCAAAGAACGAATGTGATTGATTTTGAATGTCAACTTTTTGAGCCTGACAGGGTATGTATAGCAAGCCTTTTTTTTCTTCGCAGGGTATCACCTTTTAAAGACTATTAAACATGATCCATCTATCTTCTCACCCCGCCACAAAAAGCACAGCCTGTTCCCCGACGGGTCTCGCTTCTGCTTACTCGTCGGTTCACGCATAAGAAGAGATTGAGGAAACAAAAGGGCTTTGATGAATCTGTTGGAGGCCAATCGCAAGTATCTGTTGAACCTGTTTATTGCAAGTTCTAAAGTAAGAAGTAAAAACAACAAAGGTCTCCAAATGAATGAAAGTCTTTGCGGAAAAGAAGTGGGCCCGTCTGGGCATGATCCTGGTACCCCTCATGATGATTTGTAAATCAATTTGTTATATTATAAGATGACTATGAAGTTAATTGTTGCTTTTATATCGCAAATCGCGTATCGCGATATTCGATATATTTACTATCTTTAATTCATGAGAAAGCACAATGGGATGCGTCCGCAGGATATTGTAATCCTGCTTGCCATCATATCTTATGGGAAAAAAGACTGGCTTATCAAAGACCTGGCAAACGCGCTATATATCAGCCAGTCTGAGGTTTCTGAATCCTTGAACCGTAGCCAGCAGGCCGGACTTATCGACTATAACAAACGTCGGGTAAACCGTCATGCGCTTTACGAATTCCTCCAATTCGGTTTGCCCTATGTTTTTCCGGTGCAACCAGGAGCCGTTGTAAGCGGCATGCCTACGGCACATTCACATCCTGCACTGAAGAAAAAAATAATCAGTGATCAATACTATGTTTGGCCTGAACCGGGGGGTTCTGTTTGGGGATTTGCTGTTGAGCCATTGTACCACAAACAGGTAAAAGCAATGAAGGAGAATAGTGAACTTTACAAACTGCTTGCAATGGTTGATGTGCTTCGTGTAGGCAACAGAAGAGAAACAAAATTTGCTAAAGGCATACTCGAAAAAAGCATTTTACATGAATCTTCACCTAAACATCACCAGGATTAAAGCAGTCTATAATGCACTTGGTCCATTGAAAGATAAAGCAGTCTTTGTTGGCGGAGCTCCTTTTTATTGTATGCAGAATACGAAAATGGTATCTCCGAAGATTTGGTTCGTCCTACTGATGATGTAGATATACTCATCGAACTTTGGGCTTACCATGATTATGCAATGATCGAAGAGCAGTTACGTTCCATCGGTTTCCAGAACGATATGGAATCCGGGGTTATCTGCAGATATAAAGTACAGGGAATAACAGTTGATGTAATGGCATCAGGAAAAGATGTAATAGGATTTGGGAACAGGTGGTACCTGGATGGATTTAAACATTCCATGCAACTCACTCTCGATGATCAAAATACTATACGTATTTTTTCGGCCCCCTACTTTATAGCAACTAAGCTGGAAGCTTTTAAAAGCCCTACCCGAAAAGATAACAACGATGGCAGGACGAGCCAGGACTTTGAGGACATTATGTTTCTCTTTGAACATAGAAAATCAATCTGGCAAGAAATGAGCGAATGTGATCCAGAACTCAAAGCATACCTCCATGCAGAATTTACCAGAATTTCAGCGCATCCAGCTTTTGAAGAATGGGTAGATGGACATGCAGGATTTGGTTTTCCACCTGCTACTTATTTGATTATAAATCGCCTTCAAGAATTCCTAAGCATCTCATAATTATAGGGTATTGATTCAACTTTCGAATAGATGATTAGGCAATATAGTTGTCTTATGCAGGAACCGAAGGGTCAGCTATCGCAAGACCCGGCGGGAAAAAGGCGGCTTTATTCATTAAATGGGCTAACTGATTTTCTCAGTGTCTCTGTGTTGAAAAAAACATTTCGAAAAAATTTTTTCAACACAGAGATAAGAGAGTACAAAAAGAACACATTGTGGCTAGTGATCAATATTTTGCAGGAACGCCTGGTTTGGGTTGCGAATTTTTGATGAATTCTCTGATGTGTTCATTGCTGCTAGCAAGGTCTTCTCTCCTTAAATACATCATATGTCCACTACGATAGCCTTTCCAACTCATGCGGCTTTTTAGTTTTCCAGAAGGGTCTATCTGCCAAAGATTGAATTGTGCATTAAAATAATCACAGGCTCCATCATAATACCCTGATTGAACCATCACATGTAAATAGGGATTGGAAGACATTGCCTTCCCTAAATTAGCACCGGTTTGGTCATTGGATCGATCCCATGGTCCAACCGGTCCAAACATGTTATACTTTAAATCTGTTTTATAATTTAGTTCATCTCGTAAGTACATATTAATGGGGGGAGTAAAAGCATGTAACCAAGCGGTTAGTTCAGAATTAAAATCGGGTTGTTCACCGGCATCTTTTTTGTCAAGTCCTTTATAACGTGAATCCAATCTTCCAACCGTGTAACCTTGGTCTCTTAACAATTCTTTCCAGAACAATGAAGTAGATACGTCTAAGTTATTTTGTAAAAAAACTTTCTCTGATATACCCGAATAGCGAGACATTTTTGCAGCAATACTTTTTTTCTGATCATCTGTTAATTGACTTCCTTTATTTAATGCGCCAACCAATTCATTCATTGTGTAATTTTCTACTTCCGGCAACATGGCGGTTAAATCTTTTTGTTGCAAATCGGCGGGTAATTTTTTATGATACCAGGCAGTGGCAGCAAAATATGGAAGACGCAATGCCGCATCCTGCGGGTCGCTACGAACAATTCCTAACTCGGTGGGAGATACTAAGATTACGCCATTAAAATACATCCATTGCGATTGTTGTAATTCAAGTGCAAGCCCTGAAACCCTTGTGGTACCATAGCTTTCACCGATTAGGTATTTAGGTGAGTTCCAACGTTTGTAACGGCTCATGAATGTATTGATCCATTCGGCCAAATATTTGATGTCGGCATTCACCCCAAAAAAACGTGATTTGGGTACATCCTTATTCATAATTCTAGAAAAACCGGTATTCACCGGATCTATATAAACAATATCGGCAACATCTAAAATAGAGTAAGGATTTTCTTTATAGCCATAAGGTTGCACAGGATAACCCTCATCATCAATATTCAAAACAACAGGACCCGTATAGGCAATGTGCATCCATACAGAGGCAGAGCCGGGACCGCCATTAAAGGAAACGATAATAGGACGGCTACCATGATCTTTTGTATCGCTTCTTTCATAATAGGTAAAAAATAAACCGGCTATTGTTTTACCATCTTCATCCCAAACCGGCATGGTACCGGTGGTTGCTTTATAAGGTATTTTTTGTCCTTTGATACTTACTTCATGATTGGTAACAACAGTGGCATCCGGATTAAAACTAATATCCGAAGATGCTTTCTTTTCTTCTTTGGGAATTGGCATCTCGGTTTTGGTTTGTCCAAAACCAACATAAAAGTTACAGACAATCAATAGAAGGCTAATTATTTTTCTCATAGGGCATATTTCGGTATTTCAAACTTAACAAATAAACAGGTTTGTTTAGTTGTTTTTTCTTCGCAGGGTGGCACCCTTAAAAGCCCCTGAGGGTTGAGCATCTATCTTCTCGCCCTGCCAAAAACGCAGCCTGTTCCCATAAGGGTCTCGCTTCAACTGACCCGGAGGTTCACGCATAAGTAGAGATTAAAGAAACAAAAGGGATTTGATGAATCTGTAGTAAGCCAACAGAAGCATGTGTTGAACTTTTTTATTGCGAGTTCAATGGCAAGTAGTAAAAACAACAAAGGCCTCCAAATGAATGAAAGCCTTTGCGGTAAAGAAGTGGGCCCACCAGGGCATGATCCTGGGACCCCCTGATTATGAGTCAGGTGCTCTAACCAACTGAGCTATAGGCCCGATGAATCCGCCGCGGCGAATTCTTCAAGGCGGCAAAAATAGAAAAATATGTGTCATGAAAAAACAAAAGCTTGAAATAAGGGGAAGATTCGCAGATTAAGGCCATTTCGAACTGGCTTATGAGGTTGGGAAAGTTCACTCATTTGCCTACGTCATTTCGAACCGGCTTCAGCCGGTGAGAAATCTTATACAAATGAGTGAGATTTCTCTCTTCGCTGCGCTGCGTTCGAAATAACGTCGAATCATGAGTGAGATTTCTCCCTTCGCTGCGCTGCGTTCGAAATGACGTCGAATCATGAGTGAGATTTATCTCTTCGCTGCGCTGCGTTCGAAATGACGTCGAATCATGATTGAGATTTCTCCCTTCGCTACGCTGTGGTTGGTGTGAGATCGTATAATGGGTGAGATTTCTCTCTTCGCTGCGCTGAGGTTGGTGTGAGGTCGTATAATGGGTGAGATTTCTCCCTTTGCTACGCTGTGGTCGAAATGACGGGGGAGCGATGGGTGGGGTTTCTCTGTAAATTTGCAGTATGCAAACCATCAAGAACATCATCTTCGACCTCGGCGGGGTTTTTATGAACCTGGATTTCAACCTTACCCAACAGGCATTTGTAAACCTGGGCATTACAGAATTTGTCCAAATGTTTACCCAACACCATGCCAATGATCTTTTTGAAGATCTGGAAACAGGCAAAATCAGTCCCGAAATATTTTACGATAAACTAAGGCAGGAAACCCAAACCCATCTAACCAACGAAGAGATCAAAACAGCCTGGAATGCCCTGATACTAGACTTTCCAGCGGAAAGATTGGATTGGTTAAAGCAGATCGGACAAAAATATAAAGTGTATCTTTTTTCGAATACTAACCAGATCCATTATGATGCATTTATAAAAGTGCTGGAGGAAGAAAATAACTGCCACGATTTCAACGACCATTTCATCAAAGCCTATTATTCTCACGAAATGGGCATGCGTAAACCCTATATTGAGTCCTTTCAAAAAATCTTGGATGAGCAAGGCCTCTTAGCATCCGAAACCCTTTTTATAGACGATTCCTACAAAAACATTGAAGGAGCCATTAAAGCCGGCCTCCAAACCATCCACCTCCTCCCCCCAAAAACAGTCATCGACCTAAACCTCTAATCAAATCCACTAAAATAGCATCAAGAATCAAGTATCAAGAAACAAGTATCAAGTATCAAGTCTCCAGCATCTTAACTCTAAACTCCAAACCCCAAACTCCAAACCCCAAACCCCAAACCCCAAACTCACTTCACCTCCTCATACTCAATATAATCCCCACTCTTTTCCGTTGTTTTTACGGGCTCTGCCTTTGTTTGCTGATTGAATGCCTGTTGCTGTGCCGCCTGCTGCTCCTGCATTTCACGCAGTTTGTCTTTTACCTGTGAAGTGGCTTTACTTACCGGGATCACCAGTTTAAATATAAAATTATACGCCAGGTAAAGCAGAAAACCGTATAGAAGGATCTTTGTCATAATCTACGAAGGTAAAGAATATCGATTGTCGAATGTTGAATTTCGAATGACGAATGAAAGACGGAAATATTGTGGAATTAACGGTAGAAAACTGATTTAAGCTAACTGTTTTTTGGGTTCAAAGCCTTTCCTGGCAACAAAATTTGGAAGATTCCTCCCCTTTTCCTTACATTTGCAACAGCAAAGAATCAACTGAAGGGAACGACTATCGTTCCCTTCTCCTTTTTACATATGTCAAACGAAACAGCATTAAAGGAACTGGAACAGATGCTTCAGGGCATACTTTCTGCCGATACGGAATATTTTCTGGTATCTGTAAGCATCAAGCCTACCAACAATATCAAGGTATTTGTGGATGGCGACAAAGGGGTATCTATTCAAAAATGCGTACAGATTAACCGCAGCCTGTACAAGCAGTTGGAAGAAAAGGAAATGTATCCGGATGGAAATTTTTCACTGGAAGTATCCTCACCGGGTGTGGATGAACCCCTGCAATTACACCGCCAGTACCTTAAAAATATAGGCAGGGATGTAGAAGTGGTTTTTACAGATGATAGCATCAAAGAAGGTAAACTGATCACCGTAACAGAAACAGATATCCTGTTAGAATTTGTAACAGGGAAAGGAAAAAAAGCAGTAACAACACCATTGGTTATACCATTTAGCCAAATAAAATCAACAACCGTTCAAATTAAATTTTAATTCGTTCCGGCTAGTACCGGGGTTAAACATTCAGCTATGGCCAGTATTAACTTAATCGAGGCATTCCAGGAGTTCAAGGATGCAGAGAACATCGACCGTCCAACGATGATGAAAGTGGTAGAAGATGTATTTAAAACATTGCTCCGTAAAAAATTTGGTAGCGATGATAATTTCGATGTTATCGTTAACGCAGAAAAAGGTGACCTTGAAATCATCCGCCGCAGAATGATCGTGGAAGATGGTGAAGTACTGGATCCTCTTGCAGAAATTGGTTATACCGATGCCTCAAAAATTGAACCCGACTTTGAAGTAGGGGAAGAGTTATACGAAGAAGTGGATATCCTCGATTTCGGTCGCAGGGCCATCCTGGCAGCCAAACAAACACTGGCAAGCCGTATCAACGACCTGAAGAAAAATGTTCTGATCAAAAAATATGGCGATCGTATTGGCGATATCATCAGTGCCGAAGTTTACCAGGTATGGAAAAAAGAGGTTTTATTGCTGGATGAAGAAGGCAATGAACTGATCCTGCCTAAATCTGAACAGATCCCACAAGATTATTTCAAGAAAGGTGAAAATATCCGCTCAGTGGTTGCACGTGTGGATCTGAAAAATAATTCACCTGTTATCATACTTTCCAGAACTAGTCCTTTATTTCTGGCCAAACTGCTCGAGATTGAAGTACCAGAGATCTTCGACGGATTAATAGCTATCAAGAAAATTGTACGCGATCCAGGTGAGAGAGCGAAAGTTGCGGTGGAGTCTTATGATGATCGTATTGATCCGGTGGGTGCCTGCGTAGGTATGAAAGGTAGCCGTATCCATGGTATTGTGCGTGAACTGAAGAACGAAAATATCGATGTGATCAATTTCACCACCAATATCCAATTGCTGATCCAGCGTTCTTTAACGCCCGCAAAAATCAGTTATATGGAACTGGATAATGAGAAAAAACATGCAGAAGTGTACCTCAAGGCCGACCAGGTTTCCCTGGCCATCGGACGCAGAGGGGTTAACATTAAACTGGCTTGCGAATTAACTGGTTATGAAATAGATGTATTCCGCGAAGATGAAGAAGTGGTGGATGAATTTGATATCGACCTGGATGAATTTAGTGATGAGATTGAGCCATGGGTGATTGAAGAATTTAAGCGTATCGGTTGCGATACTGCCCGCAGCATCCTGAAACTGACCGCCGAAGAACAGGAAAGAAGAA
The DNA here is from genome assembly GCA_943371455.1 of Chitinophaga pinensis. Taxonomy (GTDB): domain Bacteria; phylum Bacteroidota; class Bacteroidia; order Chitinophagales; family Chitinophagaceae; genus Sediminibacterium; species Sediminibacterium pinensis_J. Next base: position 8,820 of record CALRUV010000089.1, read on the forward strand.
CAGATCTGGAAAAAGAAACCATCGACGAAGTAAGAAGAATCTTACAGGAAGAGTTTGATAGAGAGGAATAAGCAGCATTGAAGAGACTATCTTTGTCGAATAGATAGTCTATGACTAGATATTAATAAAACAGTCCATGGACCATTGTCCATAACCATGGATAATCGACAATGTACTATGGGCTAAAAAACACTGAATGTCAGAACTGAAATTACCGAGACTGTTAGCAGCTGCCAAAGAGTTCAATATTGGGCAAGACACCCTTATCGAGTTTTTGGTAAAGAAAGGATTTAACCGTGATGATCTGAAGCCTACTGCCAAGCTCCAGGAAGACCATTACTATGCTTTGCAGGCAGAGTTCCAAGGCGATAAGGTTGCCAAGAATAAGGCAGATCAGGTAGAAATTCCTAAAGGAACGCAGCCGGAAGCTAAAAAGAAAAAAGACGAGGAAGAGATCCATTTCAGGAAGGATGAAAAGAAAGTAGCGCCCAAGGAAACACCCAAACCTGCTGAGCCTGTTGTTGTTGAAGAAGTGCCTGTGCCAGTAGTAAATGTGCCTGCTCCTGAACCAGAACCTGAAAAACCAGTTGCAGAACCTGATCATATTAAGATAGATGCGCCTGAACTTGGGGGTACTACTGTTATAAATAAGATAGATCTGTCAACCATCGATTCTTCTACCAGACCTAAAAAATCTACCAAGAAAATTGAAGAAGCACCTAAACCTGAAGTGGAGCAGGAAGTGATTCCTGAACCAGAAGTTAATAAAGTAGCGGAAATTGAAAAACCGGTTGATATTCCAGTAGTCGTAATTGTTCCTGAGCCTGAAGAGACTGGTCCCACCATCGAAAATATCAAAGCTGAAAAACTGGAAGGCCCCAAAATTTTGGGAAAGATAAATCTTCCGGTTAATAGCGATACCCGACCAAAACCAATGGCCAGGTTGAATGATGAAAAACGTAAACGTAAACGCATTCCGGTAGATAAAAAAGGTGGCGATGCACCTGCTGGTCAGCCGGCTAGAGACGCATCCGGTAAATTAACCGGTCCAAACAGACCCATTGTACCTGCCAATAACAATGCCAATCGCGGCGGAGACAATAGAGGAGGCGGTGGCGCACAGGGTGGTGGCGGATTTAACCGTGGTGCCGGCGCTGGCAATCGTAGTGGTGGAAATAGAAACGACAGAAGTGCACCGGGTAAAAGAGAGGACAAAGAAATTGATCAGAAAGCCATACAGGAAAAAATTCGCGAAACACAGGCCAAACTGGCCGGAACCGGTGGTCGCGGAAAGAGCCTGAAAGCCAAATACAGAAGGGCCAAACGTGATGAAGCTGCGGAATCCATGGGTGATGATGTAGTAGACAACAAATTGCAGGTTACAGAATTTGTAACCGTGAGTGAATTGGCAAACTTGATGGATGTAAGCTTTGCTGATGTAATAGGCAAATGTATGAACCTGGGTATCATGGTATCTATCAACCAACGCTTGGATGCGGAAGTGATAGAACTGGTATCAAGTGAATTTGGTTTTGAAGTAGAATTTATCGGACTGGAAGAAGTAGATGAGCTGGACGATTATGATGATGAAGAGGATGAGGAAGCAAGAATTCCAAGGGCACCAATTGTAACCATTATGGGTCACGTTGACCATGGAAAAACTTCTTTGCTGGATTATATCAGAAGTGCCAATGTGGTGGCTGGTGAGGCAGGTGGAATCACCCAGCATATCGGCGCCTATGAAGTAACCCTGCCCAATGGTAAAGCCATTACCTTCCTGGATACACCGGGTCACGAAGCCTTTACGGCCATGCGTGCGCGTGGTGCCAAAGTAACGGATATTGCCATTATTGTGGTGGCTGCCGATGATGCAGTGATGCCTCAAACCAAGGAAGCCATCAGTCACGCGCAGGCTGCCGGTGTACCCATGATCTTTGCGGTGAATAAAATTGATAAGGACGGTGCTAACCCTCAGAAAATTTATGAGCAGTTATCACAGATGAATATATTGGTGGAAGCCTGGGGTGGTAAATTCCAAAACCAGGAATTGTCTGCCAAGCAGGGATTGAACGTTGATCTTTTATTAGAAAAAGTATTGCTGGAAGCAGAAGTGCTGGACCTGAAAGCCAATCCTGAAAGGGAAGGTGCAGGAACCATTATTGAAGCTTCTCTCGATAAGGGTCGCGGTTTTGTGGCTACGATGCTGGTACAGAACGGAACCCTGCATCAGGGAGATCTGATCGTGTCCGGACAGCATTACGGTAGGGTGAAAGCCATGTTCAATGAAAGAAACCAGCGTATTGAAGTAGCACCTCCTTCAACACCGGTAGTGATACTGGGATTGAATGGAGCACCTCAGGCAGGTGAGAAATTCAAGGTATTTGAAGACGAGGCAGAAGCCAAAGAAACTGCTACCAAACGTGCACAGTTACTGCGAGAGCAGGGCTTACGCGCCAGAAAACATATTACACTGGATGAGATTGGCCGCCGTTTGGCATTGGGTAATTTCAAAGAGTTGAATATCATTATCAAAGGTGATGTGGATGGTTCTGTAGAGGCATTGAGCGATTCATTGCAGAAATTATCTACTGAAGAGATCGCGATACGTGTGGTACATAAAGGGGTTGGACAGATTTCTGAAAGTGATGTATTGTTAGCAACCGCTTCTGATGCTATCATTATTGGATTCAACGTGCGTCCATCATCTCAGGCCAATAAATTATCTGAAGCTGAAGGCGTAGAGATCAAATTGTATTCTATCATCTATACCGCTATTGATGAGATCAAGAGCGCGATGGAAGGAATGTTGGAACCCAAGTTCCAGGAGAAGATCACTGCAAATGTGGAAGTGCGTGAAGTATATAAATTTGATAAAGCAACGGTTGCCGGATGTTTTGTACTGGAAGGTAAGATCTTACGTAACAGCAAGATCAGGATCATCAGAGATGGTATTGTGGAGTATCCGAAGGGAGAAGGTGCTTCTGCTGAACTGGGCAGTCTGAAAAGATTCAAAGATGATGCCAAAGAAGTGGCTTCCAATATGGAATGCGGATTAACCATAAAGAATTATAACGATATCAAAGTAGGCGATATAGTTGAGGCATTTGAAGAAGAAGAAGTAAAGCGAACACTTTAACGCTTCCTTTAACTAAACCCCTGATTCTTTAACTATTTTTGAAGCTTATATAGAATTATGAAAAAGCTGATTTTTTTACTGGCTGTGTTAACAGGTTTTGCAACTGCTACCGTAAATGGGCAGAGCATGAAAGTGATTGCCGATAAGATTGTTGGTCAGGTTGGTGATAAAATCATCCTCCGCTCAGACATCCAGAATTCTCTGGCAGATATGAGGCGCCAGGCACAGGGTCAGGAAAATGTTCAATTACCCAATGAGTGCCAGATACTGGAAGGTCAACTGATCCGAAAGGCATTGGTATTACAGGCTCAGAAAGATTCCCTGCCTATTAGCGATGAAGAAATTGATGCGGCATTAGATAATAAAATCAGGTTGTTTATTCAGTCTTACGGCTCTAAAGATGTTTTGGAAGAAATTGCCGGAAAAACGGTTTACCAGATAAAAGAAGATTTTAAAGAAAGCTTCCGCGAACAAAAGCTGGCAGACCAGATGCAGAGTAAAATTGTAGATGGCATTAAGATCACCCCCAATGAAGTAAAGGCCTATTTTGAAAAAATTCCCAAAGATAGTTTGCCTTATTACGAAAGTGAGATTGAAGTAAGTCAGATTATCGTTCACCCCAAAGCCAACAGGGATGTAGAAGAATACGTGTCTAAGCAAATGTACGATTACAAGAAGCAGGCAGAAACGGAAGGCATGAAAAAATTTGACCAGCTTGCTAAATTATATAGTGAAGATCCTGCGGTAAAAGAAAATGGTGGTCAGTACACATTGAACAGAAATGAAAAAACCTGGGACCCAGCCTTCTTATCCGGCGCTTTCCGGTTAAAGGAAGGACAGATCTCGCCTATCATCAAATCTAAATTTGGTCTGCATATTATCCTGATGGTGAGTCGTTCGGGCGATGAAGCCGTGGTGAAACACATATTACGTATCCCACCGGTAACAGATGACGAGATCAAAGATGCAAAAATGCAATTGGATACCCTGCGAAATAAACTGCAATCCGGAACCATCAATTTTGGAGCAGCAGTTAGCAAATACAGTGATGATGAAAACAGCAAGTTCAATGCAGGTTCTATTTCCAATGCACGTGATGGTTCAACTTTTGTAAGTATCGATCAGTTAGATAAGGATATGATCAAACCCCTGAGTACATTGAAGCCAGGCGAATATTCAGAACCACAAGTATTTACCGATGAGCGCGGAAGAAAAGTGGTAAGGTTGATCTACCTGAAAAATAGAACCAATCCCCACCGTGAAAACCTTAAAGAAGATTATAATAAAGTATCTCAGCGGGCATTGGAAGAAAAAAAG
>CALRUV010000090.1:0-13228 GCA_943371455.1 Chitinophaga pinensis
TTAAAATTTTCCCATCCAGTTTTGTTAAAGCACCGGGAAAAGGAGAAAGTCCGCGAATTTGATCATGAATAGAACCAGCAGAATTTTGCCAGTTTATCTGACAGTTTTCTGTGAATATTTTAGGTGCATGTTTCAATAAAGCTGTTTCCTGAATGATTAGCGCAGATTGATCTGTTTCCTTAATAGCACCTGCTATTAATGCTTGAACAGTTTCTACCAACAATTTGGCACCGATGATCTTCATTCTGTCGTGCACTTCTCCGGTAGTTTCATCTTCTCCAATAGCGAATTTCTTTTGTAATAGAATATCGCCAGTATCAATTTCCTGCTTTAGTTTAAAGGTAGTTACACCTGTTTCTTTTTCACCATTCATAACTGCCCAGTGAATAGGTGCGGCTCCGCGGTATTGTGGCAATAAGGAACCATGCAGGTTAACAGTACCCATAGGAGGCATATTCCAAACCAACTCCGGTAACATACGAAATGCCACAACAATTTGAAGGTCTGCCTGCAAAGAACTAAGAGTTTGAATAAATGCCGGATTCTTTAATTTTTCAGGTTGTAGAATGGGTAGATTTTTTGAAAGGGCATATTTTTTTACAGCACTTTCTGTAAGCTTCATGCCCCTGCCAGCTGGTTTATCAGGTGCTGTAATTACGGTTACTATATTATATCCTGCATTTACCAAAGCATCCAAAGAAGCTACAGCAAAATCGGGTGTGCCCATGAAAATTATGCGCGGACTTGCTTTTAGCGGTTCTGTTCTTTCTTCTTGCATGCGTAAAATCGATGAATTTTATTTTCCAATACCCTCTTATCACCCCCCCGTATCCTGCATCCAGCATCTAGTATCCAGCATCTAGTATCCCGCTTCTACCCCTAATCTTCTATTCAAAATCAGTATACAGCAAATACTTTTTCCTGATTATTTTAAATGCATCTAATTTAGGTTGCCAACTTTCGCGAATTTCTTTTTCTGATTTGCCGGCAATAATTTGCGCCATCAATTCACTGTTGCCGGCTAATTTATTAAAAAAGTAGTTGGTTGGTTTTACGTTTTTTGGTTGCAGGAAAAATTTATCCTTGTCGGGGAAAGCTTTATACGCTTCCAGCAAATATTTTATTTGCACTTTATTATCAACCCATTGTAATACCTGATCATTGGTGCCATAAAGATTCCAGCCATAGCATAATTGGTTTTTTAATTTGGGTTCTTTGGCACCATCACGACTGGTAGGGGTAAAGGCATACAATGTTTTTGGCAATTCGGGGTGACCAAAAATTACGAAGGGATGATCAGTACCCCTTCCTTCACTTAATATGGTGCCCTCAAAAAGGCAGTTACTGCCATACCAGTAAACCGAAGCCATATCGGGAATATTGGGAGAGGGTTTTACAGGTAGTTGGTATTTGCTTTTATGTGTATAATTGGCACATTTGATCACCTGAAAATGGAAGGCCGTATCTGCAGAGTTTTCGGCACGTTTATAATAGTCATGTTTTTCATTGGCCTTAGGCGATAACCATTTTTCTCCGGCAATCATGAAAGCATATTCTGCCATCGTCATACCATATACAGTTGGAATAGGCTGCATGCCAACAAAACTTTTGTAGGCAGTATCCAGAACAGGTCCATCTACATAAAAGCCATTAGGATTGGGTCTGTCCAGTATTAATAATGGTTTACTGTTTTCAAAAGCGGCTTCCATATATTCCTGTAAGGAAGAGATGAAAGTGTAGAAGCGGGTGCCTACATCCTGGATATCAAAAATCATGACATCTACATTCGATAGGTCTTCCTTGCTGGGTTTTCTTTTGGCACCATATAATGAAATAACTGGTACTCCTGTGGTTGGATCCTTGTAATTTTCTACTTTTTCTCCTGCATCAGCTGTTCCGCGAAATCCATGTTCCGGTCCAAATGCAATGGTAATATTAACACCTAAAGCAAGCAGTGTATCCACCAGGTGTTTATTACCTACTGTAGCGGTATGATTGGCAAAAACCCCAACTCTTTTCCCTTTGATAAGGGGTAGGTAAACATTTGTTCTATAAGCTGCCGGCAAAATCTCCTGCGTATTTTTTATAGAATTAGTCCCTTGAGCATTAATCATTTGAGGGGTGAAACAACCAATAATTAATAAAATACCTATGGCAATGAATGATTTCAACATGCTTATTCTTTATTTTATGACAGAAAATTAATTAAAATACCGGTGCTTTCTTGCTTTTGGATTGTACTTTTGGCGCCGGAAAAAGCTTTCTCTTCTATGTTTGGTTGATTTTGCATCCTTCTCCCGAAGTTTGTGATGCAACAAAAGCAGCGTAAAGATACTTAGCCGACCGTCTCATTTTTTAAAACAACCTGAAATAGTTCAGGTATTAAATCTAAAACATGCAACAAGTAAAAAAAGGTGATACTGTAAAGGTACATTATCATGGAAAATTAACAGATGGTTCTACATTCGACTCATCAGATGGTCGCGAACCTCTTGAATTTGAAGTAGGCAGTGGTATGGTTATACCCGGTTTTGATAATGGTGTAACAGGAATGTTGGTAGGCGAGAAGAAAACGGTTCAGATTCCATTTGATGAAGCTTATGGACCAAAACAGGATGATATGATCATGGAATTTCCCAAAGATCGTTTTCCAGAAGATATGAACCCGGAAGTTGGTATGCAATTGAATATGAGTAATCCCCAGGGTCAAAACTTCCCCGTAGTTATCGTTGAAGTGAAAGAAGAAGTAGTTATTTTGGATGCCAATCATCCCCTTGCCGGTGAAGACCTCACCTTCGATCTGGAACTAGTAGAAATTAGCGGTAGCAAGCCTTTGATCATAATGCCTTAAGGCGGTTTGTGGTCTGTGGTTTATAGTTGCGATAATAAAATTGCCTGATTGAAAAATCAGGCAATTTTATTATGTTATAACTCCAGACTCCAGACTCCAGACTCCAGACTCCAGACTCTTAATTCCTCCTCATCCACCAACCTAACCAAATACCACAAAGTCCCCAGCCGGCAATTGCATCTATTAGGTGCGCACGGATATCAAATATTTTATACCAGATATAGGTATTATAAGGCTCGTAAATAAAAGTTATCATACCTACAAATAAGGTTGCCAATAGTATATTGGTAAAACTGGGTTTGTTCCATTTACCAAGTATCCAACATAATAACCAAACCATAAACATAGAAGCAACCAATCCGCGCACCATATTCATGATCATTACATTAGGTGTAATATCGAGGGATTTATGGTATTGAATAAAAGCCCAGGGTTTACCTAGTTGTTGTTCATTAGCTTTATTGGCATCTTCCATGGAAGTGCCTTTAGGAATGGTGGGCATCATATAGCCACCTTCCTTATCCAATGTGGCATTCAGGAAGTTCATGATGGTATCCTGTTTTGCCGTGTAGTCCTGTGAAGGCCGGTGTAGGTCTAAAGCAGTCCAGGAAAGGGTTTGCCAGATAAAAATGAGAAAGCCTCCAACAAGGGCACCAATGATTGATTTTTTCATATGGGAGATTTTTTTTGTGTACAATATAAAAAACAGAAATGGAATTTGCAATAGTGTTTGATAAATGGCAATTTGAAATAACCTAGTACATTTAAAGCTTAAAATAGACGAATGGCTAATAATATTATAGAATATAAGCATCCCATTGCAGAACGTTTTATGCGTTACGTTCAAATAGACACGCAGAGCAATCCCAAAACTGAAGATTTTCCCAGTACACAAAAACAGAAAGAACTTTCCAATTTACTGGCAGAAGAGTTGATGAGGATGGGCATTGTTGATGCACATATGGATTCGTATGGATATGTTTACGCTACTATCCCTTCTAATACGCATAAAAATGTGCCGGTTATTTGTTTTTGCAGTCATGTAGATACTGCACCTGATTGCAGTGGCACCAACGTGAAACCTATACTACATCAGCATTTTGATGGAACAGACATGGTACTTCCTGATGATGCTACTCAGGTTATAGGCATAGAGGCATATCCTTACTTAAAAAAGCAAATAGGCAATGATATTATTACAGCAAGTGGAAAAACCTTATTAGGTGCAGATGATAAAGCAGGGGTAGCGATAATAATGGAAATGGTGTTATTTTTTCAGCAGCATCAGGAGATCCCACATGGCACTATCAAAATACTTTTTACACCAGATGAAGAAGTTGGCAGGGGAACGGATCACCTGGATCTGGAAAAATTAGGTGCCAACTTTGCCTACACTTTAGATGGAGGAGAAGTGGGCACACTGGAAGAAGAGACATTCAGTGCCAATGGTGTTGTTATAACCATATATGGGGTTATTGCTCATCCGGGATATGCCAAAGGGAAAATGGTGAACGCATTGAGAGTAGCGGGTGAAATTTTGGCTTCCCTGCCTCAACATGAATGGAGTCCGGAATTAACAGAAGGTAGGGAAGGATTTGTGCATGCTTTGCATATTGAGGGAAGTGCAGAAGAAGCAACAATTCATTTTCTGATCAGGGATTTTGATACTGCCCAATTAAACGTACATCAAAATAGGTTAAAAAATTTGGCAGAAACTATATTGTCAGATTATCCCAGCGCTTCTATGGATTTTGTTGTGAAAGAACAGTATAGAAATATGAAAGAAATTGTAGACCAGCATCCTCAGTTGATTGCCTATGCGGAAGAAGCCTATAAGCTTGTAGGCATTGAAGTTGTAAAAGAGCCCATAAGAGGCGGCACTGACGGGAGCAGATTAAGTTTCTTGGGTTTGCCCTGTCCTAATTTATTTACCGGTATGCAGGCGATTCATAGTAAGCATGAATGGGTTTCCGTTCAGGATATGGTAAAAGCAGTTGCCATGCTGGTTCAGTTAGTGCAGGTTTGGGAAATGAATTCCAGAGTGGATTAAATAATGCGGTAATAAAATCTAATATTTGGTTACTAACAATCAATATTGACTAACTTTCAAAAAAAATTAAAGCCATGAATATTTTGTTAGACTTCTGGTGGGTGTTGCTTCTTTTATTTATCATTTTTACAGGATTGGTTACTGTTAACCAGGGTACCATATCTGTTATAACCATGTTCGGTAAGTACAGGAGAATCCTTCGTCCCGGTTTAAATTTTAAGATTCCGGTAATTGAGCAGGTTTTCAAATCTGTGAGCATTCAGAACCGAAGTGTGGAACTCGAATTTCAGGCTGTTACACTTGATCAGGCGAATGTGTATTTTAAAAGTATGTTACTCTATTCGGTAATAAACCAGGATGAAGAAACGATTAAAAATGTTGCCTTCAAATTTATCAACGACAAGGATCTGATGCAGGCATTGATAAGAACTGTTGAAGGAAGTATCCGCGGTTTTGTTGCCACTAAAAGACAGGCTGAGATTCTGCTTTTGAGAAGAGAGATCGTTGAATTTGTAAAAGCCCAAATTGATGAGTCGCTGGAAAGCTGGGGTTATCACCTGCAGGATCTGCAAATTAACGACATTACTTTTGATCAGGTAATCATGGAAAGTATGAGTAGGGTTGTAGCCAGTAATAACCTCAAAGCTGCTGCTGAAAACGAAGGTCAGGCTTTATTGATAACCAAAACCAAAGCTGCAGAAGCAGAAGGTAATGCTATTAAAATATCTGCCAATGCCGAAAAGGAAGCAGCCCGATTGAGAGGTCAGGGAGTAGCTTTATTCCGTGAGGAAGTGGCCAAAGGAATGACGCAAGCCGCAGAACAAATGAAACAGGCCAATTTAGATACCAATGTGATACTCTTTAGTATGTGGACGGAAGCCATCAAAAATTTCGCAGAAATAGGAAAGGGCAATGTTATTTTCTTAGATGGTAGTCCGGAAGGTATGGAGAATAATATGCGCCAGATCATGGCAATGGTAAGGATGAAAGAATTGCAAAAACCATAATTTATCTTGATTGCTGGGTTCTGTAAATTGTTTTACAGTACCCAGCAATTTTTTAAATGAGTTGCTTATTTGGTTTCCACATACTTTTTGAAATTATTGAGAATGCATTGCCAACCAGCTTCTTGTAGTTCGGGAGCATTCTCTGTTTCCGCTTCAAATATTTCTGTTACCTGAATACCTTTATCGGTTTTAGAAAATTGAATGTTTACTTTCCTGTCATCTTCCAATGAATATGCTATTAATTCATTCTCAATTATTTGGTTGTAGATGCCAATAAAATCAAAACCAAAACTGCCATCCTTTGCTTCCATTCGGGATAAAAATTTTCCGCCAACACGCAGATCGTTTTCCGCTTTTGTTGTATGCCAATCCTCGGAAGCATGATTCCATTGCACAATGTCTGTGGGGTTTGTCCATTTTTGCCACACTGTTTCTAATGGGGCATCTACCAGCGTTGAAATAGAAATCACTATTTTGTCCATAAACTTTATTCAATTAGTAATATCGATTTAGAAATTTATTTGAGCGTATAAATAATTTTAAAAAAGTTGGATGAATTTAAATCTATTGTATAAAATCAGTTGTAGCTTTTATTTCTGACAACGCTGCATATAATTTATCCAGATCAGCTTGTGTATTAAAAACCTGAATAGAGTAGCGGATAAATATAAGCTCTTCTTGCCGCATAACAGGAACTTCTATCTGGTACTTATCAAATAACCACTGTTTTAATTTTTCAGGTTCTTTTGTTTTTACAGGAATACTACAGAGTTGTGCAAGAAATTCTTCGCTGATCGGACAAAGAGGATTGGTGCCCAGTAAATCACAGAAACGCTGGTAATTTTTATGTGCCAGTTTGCGATTTTCTGCAGCCAATGCTGGCCAATTGTATTCCGCTAATATTTCAATCGTTTTGGGTATGGTTAAAAAAGCTGAAATATCTCTTGTGCCTTGTAACTGGTGGTAATCCAAGAACTGGGAATCGGAAGGCTGGGCACTTTCATAACCCCAACTTATAACCAATGGGTCAAATAATTGCTGGTGTTCTTTTTTTACATACAAAAAAGAGCAACCCTTTGGGGTACACATCCATTTGTGACAGGCACCTGTATAAACATCTGCTTCCAGTTCCGATAGGTTCAAAGGGATATGTCCCGGCACATGAGCACCATCCACAATGGTAATCAACCCTTTTGATTTTGCGATGGCACATATTTCTTTTACCGGAAAAATCAGTCCTGTGGCACTGGTGATATGACTGATAAAAATGGCTTTGGTATTTGCCGATAAACCTTTGAAAAAATCTTCTATAAATTTTTCTTTAGAAACCAAGGGTAAACTAATAGGCTGTCTTACATATTTTGCACCAGCTTTTTTACAATAATAGTTCCAGGTTCTGTCCAATGCCCCATATTCCAGGTTTGTACTCAGGATCTCATCACCGGCTTTTAAAGGAAAGCTTTTGGCTACAATATTTACGGCATAAGATGGGTTGGTTGTAAACACTACATCATCCGGATCACAATGTATGTATGCTGCTAATGCTATCCTTGATTTTTTAAGGTATTCGGGTCCGGTTACAGTAATAAATTGAACAGGTTCTTTTTCCAGTACCATTTGCCATTTCTGGTAATCCTCATACAATGCTTTCAGGCAAGCACCAAAGGAACCAAAATTTAAATAGGTAATATGGGGATCCAGAAGAAACTGCGATTGAATTGATTCTTTTTCCATTTTTTAAAAATAGGCATTTGCCATAAAACAGAAAGCAAAATCTATACTTTTACAATAGGGGCCTGCCATTTTCGATAAATGGCAGGCAAGTCTATTTTGCAGGACTGATTGATCAATTGAGGAAACACTTCCATTGTAATTGCTCTATTTTGTATTTTTTGACCACTTGTAGTGATACTTCAAAACATCATTGTTTTTTGGAAAAGAATAGTTATATTGTTTATGCGTTTCTATTTTATGAACTGCCTAAATCGATTGCTATGTCAAATGCTGCTAGCTTGCATGTTGAAGTCATCAGAAAATGGATAACAGAAAAATGGGATGTCAATCAAATTGAACAGTCGCTAAAATCTTCGGGGAATAACGAAGAGTCCATCCAATTATTGGTAAAAGAGTTTAAGAAAGAAAAGCAGGCAAAAAGAAATACGGCAGGATTTATTTACCTGGGTACAGGTGCTTTTATTGGTTTCATCAGTTGTTTGGTATCATTAATCAATCCTGTGCCCGAATTATTGAATTGGTTTTTATACGGACTTACATCTATAGCCATTGTTTTTTTAGGACTGGGACTATATATGATTTTTGAAGACTAGATTATTGCTCTCTCTTTTTTCGTTTATTTCAGAATAAATCGTACAGTAACAGAAATAGTTACTTTAATTTTTTCGAATTCAATTCCCGGATCTTCATACTGCGTTTTAGCCATATTAGCCGCTCCTCTGATGCGAATATTTGGTGCTGCATCATACATGGCTGATTGAAAATTATTGTCCAGATTAGTTATATGAACGGCATTACCTATTGTTTGTGATAAGGGTTTGGTGAGAGCTAATGCCTTTGCTTTTGCATTTTCTACGGCTTTTGTTCTGCATAGGTTCTCTATATTTTCCAGATCTGTTCTGCTTACTTTTTCAATTGAAGTATTGGCAATGCCTAATTCTTCCAGTTTTAAAAATACCTTTCCGGTTGTTGCCGCATCAGTTACTTTCAATTGGTATTCGCGGGATTTTAAAATGTCTTTCTGTTTTAAAAGATAGGTTTTGTAATTACTCAACATATCAGTAACCGTTAAATCCGTGCTGGTGGCTATCCCCAGACTTTTAAGTCCTGCAATCATCTTTGTCTCCGATTCTTCCAGTGAAACCCTGTCGCGCGAGTCTTTCTCAGAAATAATAATTTTAATGAAGATTTCATTGGGGGTAACCAAACTATCAAAACTGCCTGTTACTTCAAGGTAGGGCTGGTCGAGAAAATTTTTGGTTTGGGCTTGAATACCCGCATTAAGAGCGAATAATATGATGGCCAGGAAATATTTTTTCATATTGTTTTCATTGAATGAAGCTAAGTACTTTCAAATCCTGTGCCGAAAATCATCGTTAGGGTTGTTTGATTCGGATATATTTCTCAATATTTTCCCTGCTGATGCCTGCTTCAGCTACTTTCTCAATGCCTTGCTGAATAAGCGTATCCCCTTTAAGGGTTAATGTAAAAGAGAAATCATTGCCTTCCCAGTTCCTGTCTGTACAGTATTCCAGGTGTTCTGTATATTGATCGCTTTTTAGTTGATAGGTGCCACCTCCGGATGAATAAGAAGCGGTGCTGTCCATTCCTTTTTTCAAATCATGTTGTAAGAAGGCAAAATGGGTGGAGTTGATAATTTTAACAAAACTTCTGCCTGAAGTATAGTCGGTAATGGTGGTGTCTCCCTTTTCAATTAATGTGCCAGAGAGCAGTTTCCAGGAACCAGTGATGTTTAGGGAAGCTTCTTTTTCTGTGTTATTACAGGCTAAACCCATTGAAAGCAAAATAATGGCACTTATTAATTTCATATGTATGGTTTATTGTAATGTAATTACATTTTTTAATTATGCAAAGCCAAAAAAGGAGATGGTCCAGCAATTTTCTAAAAAAGATGCTGCATTCATCTGTTTGGCTATTTCCTCTCATGTGCAAAAGCTTTCCTAAAAAGCAAGTCTTTCACAATTTTATTCACACAGGCACTGTTCTTTTGCAGAAGCATCTAATTTTAGCTTTACCTAAAACCAATATGCAATGTTAGAATTGCTTCAGATAGACACTTTGCAGAAAGTTGCCGGCTCTTTAACGGCTGCTGCCGAAAAAATCTCTTTATGGTCTTTACTGGAAAAAGGTGGATGGATCATGTATCCGCTCTACCTGCTTTTTGTTGCTGCCATATTTGTGTTTATAGAGCGATTGTTAGCCATTCGAAAAGCATCAAGGATTGATGGCAATTTCATGAATATTATCAGGGACCATATCGTAACAGGAAATGTTACGGCTGCACGCAGTCTTTCTAAAAATACCGATAACCCGGTTGCCCGCATGATTGATAAAGGTTTACAACGCATAGGCAAACCCATCGATGCCATTGAAAAAAGTATGGAAAATGTAGGCAAATTGGAAATGTATAAGATGGAGCGCAATTTATCTATACTGTCACTTATTGCTGGAATTGCCCCTATGTTTGGATTTCTGGGAACCATTATAGGAATGATACAATTGTTTTATGGCATCGCCAGTTCGGGGCAGTTTACCTTAAATGATATAGCCGGCGGTATTTATGTAAAAATGATCACATCAGGTACCGGTTTGATCATTGGTTTATTGGCTTATATCGGTCATAATGTACTTACTACCCAGATAGACAAAACGGCCAATAAAATGGAAGCGGCCAGTGCAGAATTTATTGATGTATTACAGGAACCCACTAAGTAAAGAAAAGTTTTTTTAAATTTTTATTAGTTCCATGAATATCAGAAAAAGATTAAAGTCACATCCCGAAGTGCACACTGGTGCATTGAACGATATCTTGTTCATTCTGCTCCTTTTTTTTCTAATCGTATCTACCCTTGCGAATCCTAATGTGATAAAAGTGTCCAATCCCAAGGCCAAGAGTGATACCAAATCAAAGCAAACGGTGGTGATTACGGTAGATCGCGACCAGCATCTTTTTCTGGCACAGAAACCTGTTACGATTGACCAACTGGAAACGGAATTGAAAGCTTATTTAGCCAAGGAGACCGACAAACCTTCTGTGGTAATTAATGGCGACAGTACTTCGCATTTAGGAACTGCCATTCGTGTTATGCAGGTGATCAAAAAGCTGGGTGCCACTCCTGTAATGGCAGTAGATAATGGTAAACAATAATTTTCTATCCATTTATTTTCTTGCGCACACAAACCATGCGGTCTTTTCCCTGCATGTCTTTTTTTAATTGAACCTCATAGTTATATAGTTCAAATAATTGGATAAGGTCCTCGCCAAGCGCCTCATTTATTTCCATAAAAATCAGTCCGTTTTCAGAAAGATGGCTTTTAGCAAAATGTGCTATTTTTCTATAAAAAAGCAGGGCATCATCTTCTTCCACAAATAAGGCAATATGTGGTTCATGCTGAAGCACATTGTTATTCATGAAGGCTTGTTCCGACTTTTTAATGTAGGGAGGATTACTTGTAATGAGGTCGAACACCGGTAAATTTTCCCAGGCATTTTCGTCCAAAAAATCCAGGGTCGAAAACTGAATCTCTGTTTTTTGTTTTAGGGCATTTTGAGCGGCTATTTCAAGTGCGCCAATACTTATGTCTATGGCAGTAAATATAATTTCAGGTAGTTTTTTATACAAACTAATGGGAATACAACCGCTTCCGGTACCTATATCAAGGCAGGTTTGAATTCTGTGGTTGGATGTTTTTATTTTTTCTACAATCCATTCAACCAGTTCTTCTGTTTCTGGTCTGGGAATCAATACCTTGTTATTCACCATAAATAACATGCCACAAAACCAGGCTTCTCCCAGAACATATTGTATGGGGGTATTTTGCGCAAGTTGTTCCAAAAAATGGCGTAGTTTTTTTTCCTGTTCCGAAGAAAGGGTGGTGTTTTTTATTAATAGTCTGTCTATTCTTTTGGTAAGGGTGATATGCTCTAAAAGCAAGTCGGTGATAGCATGTGCTTCACGCTTAATATATATATTTTTAAGGGTTAAATAGGATAGTTCCTCTGCCTCTTGAATGCTCATGCTGCAATGTTAAGCACCATTTGGCTATTTTTGAAGCATTCTAATGACAGATATTGATCAGTTATATATGCAACGTTGTCTGCAAATGGCAGAAAAAGGCCTGGGTAGGGTAGCGCCCAATCCTATGGTAGGGGCAGTTTTGGTATTTGAAAATAGAATAATTGGAGAGGGATATCACCAGCTTTATGGGCAGGCACATGCAGAAGTAAATTGCATCAATAATGTACAAGAAGCAGATAAAAAACTAATTCCTTATGCAACCCTTTATGTGTCTTTAGAACCCTGTAATCATTTTGGTAAAACACCGCCCTGTACTGATCTGATTCTTAAAATGGGTATTAAAAAGGTGGTTATTGGCTGTACAGATTCATTCGAAAAAGTAAATGGCAGAGGCATAGAAAGATTAAAAAAGGAGGGCGTAGAAATGATTGATAAGGTAATGGAGAAAGAGTGTATATCACTAAATAAGCGTTTTTTTACTTTTCACCAGCAAAAAAGGCCTTATATCATTTTGAAATGGGCGCAAACAGCGGATGGTAAAATAGGGTCAGGCACTAGGGAAAGATTAATGATCAGTAACGCGTATAGCAACCAATTAGTGCACCAATGGCGAAAGGAGGAAGCAGCTATCATGGTTGGCACGAAAACCGCTTTATGGGATAATCCGCAGCTTAATAATCGTTCAGGATTTGGCCCGCAGCCCATTCGGTTGGTGATTGATAAGCAACTACAATTACCAGGCAATTTGCACCTCTTTGATCAGCAACAACCAACCATTGTTTTTAATCATCTTAAGCAAGAACAGGAAGGGCTGGTACTTTTTCAAAAAATTGCGGAGGATGAGAACAGTATTTTACAAATAATGGAAATCTGCTATCAAAAAGGGATTCAAAGTATATTGGTGGAAGGAGGAAAAACTTTGTTGCAATCTTTTTTGGATCAGGGCATCTGGGATGAATGCAGGGTTATCATCAATGAGGCTCTCTTAGCAGTAAGCGGAATCGATGCGCCATTTTCGCAGGCATTAACACTTTTTAAGCATGAAAAGCTTGCCAATGATTTGATTAGTTATTACACCAAAAAATAGGTATTTCTAAATATGTTTTCAATTCAATTTTACCTGTTAATGTATCTGTTAAATACTTTCCTTAATTCATAAAATATCATTAATGCTCTACTTATTGGGAAGTATCATTCTTACCAGCTACCTCATTCTCGCACTTAAACTCTGTGAGAGATACCAGGTAAGTATTTTTCAGGCAATTGTATATAATTACATCACCTGTGTGATAACTGGTTCCATTGTTAATGGATCTTTTCCCCTTAATGCAGTATTCATTAGAGAACCCTGGTTTAAATGGGCGGGTGTGATGGGTATTTTGTTTGTTACTTTATTCAATATAATAGGTATCACTGCTCAGAAAATTAATGTAGCCGTTGCTTCGGTTGCAAATAAACTATCACTCATCATTCCTGTTATATTATCTGTTTATTTGTACGAAGAATCAGTAAAAGGTTGGAAACTGTCTGGTGTTTTATTGGCTTT
>CALRUV010000091.1:0-13167 GCA_943371455.1 Chitinophaga pinensis
CAATTATAAACTTTTAAATAGGCTTACCCTAAAATATGAAACAAAAATATCCTTCTATTGTGTTTAATTTTAACAAAGAAAGAATAATAGGAAGTATTAGTGAAAGGTTCAGAATTAGGATTTTTTTTGTACTTTTTTAGTAAGATTAGTGCAATCCCTATACAGTTGTTAAATGTAATATCTTAACTAAAGTAAAATTTAACAGAAATTGAAATAGTATTAATATAACAATAAAATAATCTCATTTCGCACCAAAGATCAGTTTCTTAAAGTGAATTTGCTTCCTAAAACTTATACCTTAAAAAATTAATCGATTTAAACAATAATAGCGCAAAAATCTTTTTCTGCTATCTCTATTTTACTATGCAATTATGAAAAAAAATGTAAATATATCTGTACTAATGGCTGTTTACAATACTGATTTCTTTTATGTAAAACGAGCAATTGATTCCGTTTTAAATCAGGATTTTCAAAATTTTGAACTCATTATTATTGATGATGGCAGCAAAGACAGTAATCGTGAGTCATTGATGCAATATGCAGAAAAACATGAAGACAAAATAGTGTATATCCGGCATAGTAATAGAGGGCAATCAGAATCTATCAATCGTGGTGTTTTAAATAGTGTAGGTGAATTTATAACTGTAATTGATAGTGATGACGAATATAAACCTGATCATTTGAGCTCCTGTCTTCGAGAAGTACATACCTGGGATTTGATTTGTTCGTCAACCGAAACGATTGTTGACTCCGTTGAAGATTATTATGTTCCTGATAAAAATGATTTAACTAAACTCATCCATCTAGATGATGTTATCCTGTTTGGTACACTATTCGGTAAAAAGAGAGTATTTTCAAGTATTAACTTCAAGACTGGGTTCGCTGCTGATTCTGATTTTTACGAAAGAGCTAAAATGCAGTTTCGCGTAAAAAGAGTTGACCTTAGAACCTATATTTATTACAGAAATATACCTAACAGCATTTGTGCAACATTAAAAAAGCAACATTTAATAACAGTTGAATAATGTTTTCTGCGATTTCTCCTTCTTCTTTAAAAAGTAATCTCTTAATGGCTTGCCATATCACAGGTGTATATGATGTAAATCGTAATATGACACTTGAAGATGACAATTATGAATTGGTTCGTGATTGGGCTGAATCTGTAGCTGCTGCAAATCTACATGGTCTTATTTTTCATAATACCTTCTCTGATGATACCTGCGAAAAATATAAAAATGAATTTATATCTTTCATTAAAATTGAATACAACCCGCACTTCAATCCCAATGTATATCGATATTTCGTTTACCAAAAATTTCTACAACAACATGCTCACCTAGTTGAAAATATTTTTATTACTGATATATCAGATGTTATTCTAATTAAAAATCCTTTTATGGAGGACTATTTTATTGAAAATCCAGTAGCTATTTTTTGTGGAGACGAACCTAAAATTCTTAATAACGAATGGATGAAAGCGCATGCTGCTCATTTAGCTGATAAAATACCAGATTATTCTGCGTATGAAAGGAGCTTTGGTAATGAAACGCTTCTAAACTGTGGAATAATTGGTGGGACAATTTCCGTTTTTTATGATTTTATTAATAGGCTGTGTTCCATTCACCAACAGTATAATGGGCAAAATAAAACTGCCTTCACTGGCGATATGGGTGTTTTTAATTATTTGGCA
Source organism: Chitinophaga pinensis (assembly GCA_943371455.1). Lineage (GTDB taxonomy): Bacteria > Bacteroidota > Bacteroidia > Chitinophagales > Chitinophagaceae > Sediminibacterium > Sediminibacterium pinensis_J. Next base: position 1,691 of record CALRUV010000091.1, read on the forward strand.
AGAACACAATTTAATCGTCAATTAAAGCATGGAGCGCCAGTTAATACTGTATTTAAAATGTATGAAAACGACCGAAAAGATTGTTGGTTTAAACATAAATAATAATTCCGTATTATTGATTATTGCTAAATAAGTATGGCTGTTAAATATTTCTTCCTGTAGATGGCTCCCCAAAGGGCGAAGCGTTTTGTATAACAGCCACAACCTTTATGCAAAACTAATGAAATAGGTAAATTGAATTTTCAGTGAATCAGTATTAAAGGATACAAATCTGCAGAGAGCCTCAAAATCCACATAGTTTATACAAACAATGAAATTCGGAATTTTACTTTTTTTAGCATTTGTATCTCAACAGGTTTTTTCTCAAGATGAAACTATAAAGAAGTTGCGTTTTACTGCTTATGGAGAATTTTATTACAGCTTCGATTTTTCTAATCCTCCAAATCATGAAAAATCAGACTTCCTATACAACCATAAGCGCCATAATGAACTAAATGCAAATTTAGCTTTATTAAAATTGAACTATTTAGATAAAAATTACAGAGCCAACTTAGGGTTAATGGCAGGAAATTATGCGCAATATAATTTAAGCTCCGAACCAACTTTAGCACAGTTTATTTATGAAGCCAATATGGGCTTTAAAATAACTAAGAATAATAATATTTGGTTAGATGCAGGAATAATGCCTTCCCATATTGGGTTTGAAAGTGCCATTAGTTCAGATTGCTGGACTTTAACCAGAAGTATGCTAGCTGAAAACTCCCCTTATTATGAAACAGGAATTAAATTATCCTACAATTCAAAAAACGAAAAACTATACTTTGCAGCTTTATTATTAAATGGCTGGCAAAAAATACGCAGACCAGATCAAATTCGATATCCCTCCTTTGGAACGCAGCTAACCTATAAGCCTTCAGAAAAAATTATTTTAAATTATAGCACTTTTATAGGTTCAGACAAACCAGATAACATTCAAGCAATTAGATATTTTCATAATTTTTATCTTCAATATGAACCTACAAGTAAGTTTGGTATTATAGCAGGTTTTGATATTGGCGTTGACAAAGTAAATATAAACGCCTATGGAACATGGTTTTCACCCGTTTTGATAATAAGACAAATTTTAAATGATAAAACAAGAATTGCTTTTAGGGCAGAATATTATAATGACCCCAAACAAATTATCATATCCTCAGGAACGATAAATGGATTTCAGACATTAGGACTTTCCTCAAACATAGATTTAGATATTAACAAAAGAATCAAATTTAGATTTGAGGGAAAAATATTTAATTCAAAGGATAAAATATTCTCAAACAATAAGAACGATAACTATTCTTTGACCACAAATATGACATTCAAATTATGACAGAAGACTCAATTTGTATATTTGATTCTGTTTAACATTTCAAAGTTTATTGCGTAGGTAGGTAAAATTGTCGATGAATATTAGACGATTTCAATTTGCAGTGTCCTCTGCGAGAGCTACTGCAAAGAACTTGATGTGCACGCTGTGTGATATAAGGCGGTCAATATTAAAAAAGGCCCTGTTTTGCAGGACCTTTTACTTTATATCATTTTGGCATCTGTCTTTTTTATCTAATAGTAGGTGTTCGTAACAAGGATATTGATTGGGATGGTGTGGTTGACAATACTTGGTCTACCATACCAAAATCTTTGGCATAATAGGTATTGCCAGATAGCATCAGGGTCCAGGTAGTGCTGCCGGATGGCTGAAACATCACATCTCTTTTTACATTGATCACATTTTGGTAAGTTTTTCCAGCAACAGCGTAAGGCGCATTTTTTGTTATAATGGTGAACACCGCTTTTGCGTCACCTTTTAAGCCGCCTGTCCAAACCGGACCGTAACTGGCAGTTTCCCAGGTATCTGCCACATTAGCGCTTTCTTTCAAAAATGGATAAGCAAAGAAATAATTGGGTATGGTGTCGAAGATGAAAGTGTAATCAAAATCTGGTGTTGAATACGCATAATAGTTGCCCCTGCCATCTTTGGCAAAATAGAAGGTATCTAATAAGGAAGTACCAAATCTTGCATAGCTTAGTGAATCAATGGTATACAAGCCTTCCGGAATGGCTACACTGAATGAATCTATATTGCCCAATTTTGGTAGGTATTGGTAGTTCCAACTGGAACCTGAAGTTGTAGGAAAATAATCCCCATTGGTGCCGCTACCTACACTTCCTCCACCACCGCCGCCAGCGCCACCACCACCACCCCCGATCACACTTCCATCAACGCTTACAGAGAATGAACAGATATTATTACCGAAATAAACAATGAAGTTGGTAGTTACTGGTAATATGGGTTTTCCATATCCTTTCAGCTTTACTACGGTAGCACCAGTACTTACCGCAAAACCAGAATCAATAAACCACATACCATTTACGGTATCCGTATAAATTTTATACTTGCCCTGTGAAGTAAAATTCACATTGATGGCTGCATAATTTTTACTGCTTACTAATAAAGTATCCACTTTATACTCTCCAAAAATAACGGCAGTCTTGCAATTTCCCAATGAATCCACTAGTTCTCCCAAAGCGGTGCCATTAAAGCCGCCGTTTTCAATACTAAACTCTTTTTTACATCCTGAAAAAATTGAAAAAAGAGCCAGGATAATTACGATAGGTAAGGTTGATCTTTTCATTTGCTTTTATGAGTGCTGGTAACGCCACTACGAATATCAGATAAAATTCAAACTAATAACGCTGCCTGATTGGTCAAATTACCATTTTTTAATAATTGTTGTACATTATTTAACGTTGTTGTGGCAATCTGGCTGAGTGCCTCATCTGTAAAAAATGCCTGGTGAGCCGTGATCAGCACATTGGGGAAGCTCATTAAACGCTGTATTTCATCATCCTGGATAACAGTTGAGGATAAATCCCTGAAAAACAGGTGTTCTTCCTGCTCATATACATCTATGCCTAGATAGGCTATCAGACCCGATTTTAATCCCTTTATGGCAGCTTTGGTATGAATCAATCCACCCCGGCTGGTATTGATGAGCATAACACCCTTTTTCATCATACCAATCGTTTCATCATTGATCAAATGTTGGGTTTGGTTATTTAAAGGGCAATGGATGGAAACGATATCCGCTTTCAACACTTCCATTAATGGGTGATAGCTTACACCCAGTGCTTCCAGGTCTTTATTAGCAATCACATCATAGGCTTTTACCGTGCAACCCATGCCCAGCATGATCTTGCAAAATGCTTTGCCAATATTTCCCGTTCCAATCACACCAATAGTTTTTCCATGCAAGTTAAAACCCAGTAATCCATTCAGCGAAAAGTTTTGTTCGCGTACCCGGTTATATGCTTTATGCGTTTTCCTATTTAATGTTAAGATCAATGCCAAAGCATGCTCGGCCACCGCTTCCGGAGAATAGGCTGGCACCCTGCAAACCGACAAGCCATTTGCTTTTGCAGCTTCTAGGTCTACATTGTTAAAACCAGCACACCTGAGTGCAATTACTTTTACACCCTTATTTGCTAACTGCTTGCAGATGGGTGCGGTTACCTTATCATTCACAAATACACAAATGGCATCAGCATCTTCTACAAGGTTAATGGTATGTTCATCCAATGGCGCATCCAGAAATACCAGATCAAAACCAAAATCCTCATTATATCGTTTGAAAAAAATTTTGTCGTAAGGCTGTGCTGAAAAAAATATGATTTTCATTTTCTAAAAATTATTGCCGTTTGATTTAAAGTAGATACAAATTGTTTAATCCTAAACAAACCTGATGGATGTCATGTTTTTACGTCATGTATTTGTCATAAAAAATTTTATTAAATGCATATGACAAACCTATGGCAAATTAAATCTGTTATGATGGAAACTTTGCACTAGAACTATAACAGATGAGGTTTCTTATAATATTCTTTTTCATCCTATTTTTTTCTACCAGCGCACTATTTTCTCAAAAAAGAGTATTTAAAGATACGCTTTATGGCACTGCCGATGAGATTGTAGTAACTGCCACCCGTTCTGAAAGAAAGCTGAGTAATGTGGCCGTACCTACACAACTCATTTCAAAAAGAATTATACAACAGACCGGATCTTTAAAATTACAGGATATTTTACAGGAGCAAACCGGGCTCATTTTAGTTAACAGTGCATTGGGCACATCATTGAATGGCTATCCCAATCCTTTTGGTCAGGGTATACAAATGTTGGGACTAGACCCAGCCTACACTGCCATTTTAATTGATGGAGAGCCCCTGATAGGCAGAAATGCGGGCATTTTAAAATTGGGTCGTTTGGCAACAGGCAATATCAGGCAGGTAGAAATTGTTAAAGGTCCTTCCTCCAGTTTATACGGCAGTGAAGCTATGGCGGGTGTCATTAATATTTTGACCAATACACCCCAATCAGCTTCCTTAGACCTGCAGTTACACCATGCAACCAATAATACCTGGGGTGGCACCATTGCTTACAGTAACAAGTTTGGCAAAACTGCCATGCAAATATTTGCCAACAGGTATGTTTCTTCGGGTTATGACCTTGATCCGGTGGTTTATGGCAAAACGGTTGATCCTTTTAGCGATTGGAATGGTCAACTGAAAATAGTGCATGATTTTTCAAGAAAAGTTCAGTTACAGGTTTCTCTTCGTAACTACGATGCAAAACAGAACAATGATTACCAAATTTTCTGGCAGGGTCAGCCAGCCCTTGCTCAGGGCTATACAACAGAAAAAGACCGCACTGCTTTTGTACAACTTCGTTGGTTGATGAAAGAAGGTGAGAAAATATATTTCCGAAATTTTTATGATCGCTATACCAATAATTCATTTGTAAACCTGGAAAAAACAGAAACCCGTTTTGATGAAACAGCTTTTGATCAAACAGTTGTAAAACCTGAATTACAATTTGAAAAAAACAGACCGGGTAAAAGCCAATATGTTGCAGGTATGGGTGCCCTTTTAGAAACCATGAATGCATCCCGGTATGCAGGTATGCAAAAGCTGTCAACATTTTATGCTTATTCTCAAAAAGAATGGTATCTGATGCGTCAGCAATTCACCATTATTGCAGGTGTAAGGGCCGATAAGCGAACCGATTTTGCCATGCATATTAGTCCGCGCTTAGCTTTTGCTTTTCAACCATCCCCCCAATGGAAATTTACGGCTTCCTTAGGAACAGGGTTCAAGGCACCGGATTTCCGACACATGTACCTGGATTTTTTTAATGCGCAAATAGGCTATTCCTTATTAGGCAGCAACACTTTGGGTAACCAGTTACAGAAAATGCAGCAGTTGGGTCAACTGCAGGCAGGTGCTGATATCAATCCTTTTTTAAATGGTACTGCTTTAAAGCCTGAAAGATCTTATGGCTTTCATGCAGGTGCAAAATACACCAATGGTAAGCTCACTGCAGGTTTTAGCCTGTTTAGAAATGATATTGATAACCTGATTGATGTATATGCCCTGCCATTTGCTAGAACTAATGGCTTGCCAGTTTATAGTTACAGAAATGTGGTTAGTGTATTTACGGAAGGATTAGAAACCGATATTTCCTACCGTATCCATGATCAATGGTCAATTGTAGCAGGCTATCAATTTTTAATTGCAAAAGATAAGCAAGTGCTCGAAAGCATCGATCAATCAAAATTGTACCAGCGAGATCCGGTTAGTTTTCAAACCAGCCTGGTTACTCGCAAGGATTATGTTGGATTACCCAATCGGTCAAAACATTCCGGAAATGTAAAATTGCTATACCAGCAACCTAAGGTTGGCTTTGATGCTTATATAAGGGCGATCTACAGGGGTAGTTATGGATTCATAGATACCAATGGAAATGCCATTATCGATGGCAGCAATGAAATGACAGAGGGCTTTACATTGGTAAACATGGCAGCCGGTCAATCAATAGGTAAAAATTTTCGTGTGCAGGCAGGTATAGAAAATCTATTCAATTACCGTAACCCCACACAGCTGCCCAATATAGCTGGGCGCCTGTATTTTTTCAATATTAATTATTCCATTCATCAAAATAAGCAATCATTAAAAACAAATTAAACATGAAATTAGATTCTCGTTATCTGGTATTATCCTTTGCAAGTATTGTATTGTTCGCTTCCTGTAAGAAAGACGAAGTAATACCTGTTTCCAGTGTATCAGTAACCACTACCAAAACTTTAACCGTTAATTTTAGTGCTGCCTCCAGTTTTGCATTTTTTAGCTTTAAAGACAGTGCTGTTGTTGCCAATACAGATTCTGCCACCGGCAAATGGGATTTTGGCCTTCGATTCACCAAGTTTATCGTAAACAGCCAGTCAAGTGGCCCCGGCAATGCAGGTGTACAAATGCAGGACGGCATTTTTTCCAGCATTACTACGGCTCCCAGTTCTGGTTATGCCTATGACACAACCAGTGCTAAAACGGCCATTAAAGATGGTAGTTGGTATGATTATAATCCCACTACAAGAAGCCTTACACCTAAGGCTGGAAAAGTATTCCTATTCAAAACTGCTGATGGTGCACATTATGCTAAAATGCAATTAGTTAGTGTTGATTACGCTTCATTTGCAGGCCCGGTTCCGGTTACTTTGTTGTATAAGTTTCAATACACTTATCAGCCAAGCGGCAGCTTAAATTTTTAAAAAGGTTTAGGTGCCAGCACCCTAAAAAAATGATGTCATTTCGAACCCGCCTCCAGCGGGTGAGAAACCTTATCCAACAAAATGAATATATTCTTGGAATAGCCATATTTAATTGGCTAATTAGTCAATCCCAACCCGCCACCGGCGGGTGAGAAACCTTATCTAATAAAATGAATATATCCAAAGGATAGACATAGTTAATATAGTAAGCTAAAACCCATATCTCACCCGCCCCCCGCGGGTGAGATATCTTATAATCCCTTCAAAAGTCCTTCCATTTACAACCTCTTATAGCCAAACATTTATATCCATCAAGGAAAATCTTATATACCCTTTGGCAAACACGCCACGCGTTACGATATTTCTTACCTTCGCAGACTTTAAAATCCGCTATTTATCAGCGGAACTGTACTTTTCAAGCGATTTTAGGTTATGAGCGTTAAATATCCAGAGTTTTCGGGGTTAAACCTACCGGCAATTGAACAGGAAATATTGGCAAAATGGCAAAGTGAAAAGGCTTTTGAAAAAAGTATTTCACTGCGTGAAGGAAGAGTACCCTTTGTTTTTTATGAAGGGCCACCCAGTGCAAACGGTTTGCCTGGCATTCACCATGTAATTTCCCGAACATTAAAGGATATGGTTTGCAGGTACAAAACCATGCAGGGCTTTCAGGTTAAAAGGAAAGGTGGTTGGGATACCCACGGTTTGCCTATTGAACTAGGGGTTGAAAAAGAATTAGGTATTACCAAAGAAGACATCGGAAAAAAAATAAGCGTTGAGGATTATAATAAGAAATGCAGGGAAGCAGTATTACGCTATAAAGACAAATGGGATGACCTTACTACAAAAATGGGCTATTGGGTTGATCTGAATAGTCCCTATATCACTTTCGAAAATAATTACATTGAAACACTTTGGTGGATACTCAGTGAATTGTACAAGAAAGGTTACCTCTATGAAAGTGTTAGCATACAACCTTATTCTCCTGCAGCAGGTACGGGTTTAAGTTCGCACGAATTAAACCAGCCTGGTACTTATAAAGATGTGAAGGATACTTCTGCTGTGGCAATGTTTAAAGCAGTGAAGGATGGCAAATCTGAATTCCTGTTTGCAAATGTAGCAGATGAGGATATTTTCTTTATGGCCTGGACCACAACACCGTGGACATTGCCATCAAATCTGGGCCTCACTGTTGGCCCCAATATTGAATACGTTCTGGTAAAAACCTTCAATCCTTATACACATATTCCCGTAAATGTAATTCTTGCAAAAGCCTTGCTGGGCAAGTATTTCAAGCCCGAAGGTGAAAATGGCGATTTTGAAGGATACAATGAAAAAGCAAAGTTGCTGCCCTGGAAGATCATCAGTTCCTGCAAAGGTGCCCAGTTAGAAGGGTGCATTTATGAACAACTGCTTTCTTATGAGGCTAACTCATTAGAAACCATCCTGAACTTAACACCTGAAGCCAAACCTTTCCAGGTATTGCTGGGTGATTTTGTTACTACTGAAGATGGGACTGGAATTGTTCATACCGCACCTGCTTTTGGTGCAGATGATTACAGGGTTGGAAAAAAATACAATATCGGAATTCTTACCATGGTTGATAGGCAGGGAAAATTCCTGGATGGATTGGGAGAATTTAGTAACCGCTATGTAAAAAATTACAAAGATGATCCGGCTTATGTGGATGTGAATGTAGATATCAGTGTAAAACTGAAAAAAGAAAACCGTGCTTTTAAAGTAGAAAAATACGAGCATAGCTATCCGCATTGCTGGCGCACCGATAAACCCATTCTTTATTATCCATTAGATGCATGGTTCATTAAAACCACGGCAGTGAAAGACAGGATGGTAGAACTGAATAAAACCATCAACTGGAAACCTAAATCCACCGGGGAGGGACGTTTTGGCAACTGGCTGGAAAATATGGTTGACTGGAACCTTAGTCGCAGCCGCTACTGGGGAACGCCTTTGCCTATTTGGAGAACAGAAGATGGGGAAGAAGAGATTTGTATCGGTTCTATAGCCGAATTAAATGAGGGCATACGCAAGGCCAGTGAAATATTGGGTGGCGAGATCAATAAAAATTACCTGCACGAAGGCATACTGGATCTACACAAACCATTTGTGGATGATATCATATTGGTGAGTGCATCAGGAAAACCGATGCATCGGGTAACTGACCTGATAGATGTTTGGTTTGATAGTGGTGCCATGCCTTATGCGCAATGGCATTATCCTTTTGAAAATAAAGACCTGATTGATAAGGGAGAAGCTTTTCCGGCAGATTTTATTGCAGAAGGTGTTGACCAAACCAGGGGCTGGTTTTATACATTACATGCTTTAGGGGTAATGTTATTTGATAACGTAGCGTATAAAGCGGTGGTAAGTAATGGATTGGTACTGGATAAGGATGGCAATAAAATGAGTAAACGACTTGGCAATGTGGTAAATCCCTTTGAAACCATTGAAAAGTATGGTGCAGATGCAACACGCTGGTACCTGATAACCAATGCATCTCCCTGGGATAACCTGAAATTTGACCTTGCCGGCATCCAGGAAGTTCAACGCAAATTTTTCGGAACACTCTATAATACCTATCAGTTTTTTGTATTGTATGCCAATGTGGATGGATTTGCTAATAAAGAAGCAGCTATCCCATTAGCCGAACGCCCTGAAATTGACAGATGGATTCTATCTTCTTTACACAGCCTGATAGGAAAAGTTACCCGTTTCATGGATGACTATGAGCCCACATTAGCAGGCAGGGCTATTGAGACTTTTGTGGATGAACACCTAAGCAATTGGTATGTGCGCCTTTGCAGAAGACGTTTCTGGAAAGGAGAATATGAGCAGGATAAGATCAGTGCTTACCAAACCTTATATGAGTGTTTAGAAACGATAGTAAGACTGATGGCGCCTATCTCACCCTTTTTCAGTGATGCCATGTTCAGTAACCTGAATCAGGTTACCGGAAAATTTCAGGTAAGCTCCATCCACCATACGGATTTTCCACAGGTGAATGAAACGATGATTGACAATTCTCTGGAAGAAAGGATGCAATTGGCGCAGGATACCTGTTCCCTGGTGCTGTCATTAAGGAAAAAAGTGAACATCAAAGTGCGTCAGCCGCTCCAAAAACTGATGATCCCGGTATTGAATCCGGAAATGAAGGAGCAGCTGGAGAAGATGGAAGATTTGATAAAAGCAGAGGTAAATGTGAAAGAAATGGCATTTATCACCCATACAGAGGGGGTGATCAGCAAAAAAATTAAAGCCAACTTTAAAGCACTCGGAACCCGAATGGGGGGCAAAATGAAAGCAGTAAATGCGGCCATTCTGCTATTTAGTCAGGAAGAAATTGCCTTATTAGAACAAACAGGTGCATTGGATTTGACTATTGATAATGAAACAGTTAAGATCTTTTTAACCGATGTTGACATAACAGCAGAAGATATTCCCGGATGGAGTGTGGCTGTAAAAGGAAGCCTGACCGTTGCGCTGGATATTACCTTAACGGAGGATCTGCAGCAAGAAGGTGTTGCCAGGGAATTTGTAAACAGGGTTCAAAATATTAGAAAAGAGAGCGGTTTTGAACTCACAGACCGTATATTCGTAACCGTTCTGGAAGGTCCGGAGCTGAAGGCGTCTATAATAAAATATAACGACTATATTTGCCGCGAAATTTTAGCGGATAACATTGATTGGTTGCCTGGGTTAGAGCATGGCACCGATATAGAAATCAATGAGATTCCGTTGAAATTGGTAGTTACTAAAAAAGGATAAACCCGTATGCCAACTAAGAAACCTGCTCCCAAAAAAGCTGCACCTGCTAAAAAACCAGTGGCTAAGCCTGCCGCAAAACATACGCCAGTTAATAAAGTGGCTCCAGCTAAGAAACCTGTTACAAAACCGGCTCTTAAAAAAGCGGCTCCAGTAAAAAAACCAGTTGCCAAACCAGCTCCAAAAAAGGCTGCACCAGCAATAAAACATGCCCCAGCCAAACCAGTTGCCAAAGCACCTGTTAAGGTTGTAGCAAAGCCCGAAGTAAAAGCACCTGTAAAAGTGGCACCCCAAAAACCAATGTCTAAAGCTCCTGTTAAATCTGTAGTTAAACCAGTAGCTCCTGTTGTAGCAAAACCCGAAGTGCAAGTGCCGGTAAAACCTGCTGCACCAGTTGCCAAGGCAAAGCCAGAAGTGAAAGCGCCTCCTGCACCACCTGTTAAACCAGTTAAAAAGCAGCCGGAGCCCATCAAAGACATTAAAGTTCCTAAGATAAATACCAAATCCAGCGTACCTTACCAACCTGGCTATACCCAACTTGAAAAAAGAGTTGCTGAATTAACGGCGCATAACGGAGATCCATTAATTAAATACAGTGATAACGATCTGAGCGAATTCAGAGATTTGATCAGTAAAAAACTGGATGCTGCCAAAAAAGAATTAGCCTATCTGCAAGGATTGATTACCCGTAAAGACGAAATGGGTGGCGATAATGATGATGCCCGTTACATGACCATGGAAGATGGCAGTATGAGCATGGAAAGAGAGCAATTGAGCCAAATGGCCAGTCGCCAGATTACTTATATTGATCACCTGGAAAAAGCCATGATGCGGATTGAAAACAAAACCTATGGCATCTGTCGTTTAACCGGTAAGCTGATTGATAAAGCCCGTTTACGTGCGGTACCCCATGCCACTTTGAGCCTCGAAGCTAAATTAGGATTGGTAAAGACCTCAGAACAATAATTTGAACGACACATTATTAAAAGAGGCTGTCTCAAAAGGGGCAGTCTCTTTTTTTATGAAAACCGTTTTTATATGTGGCTTATTCACAAA
>CALRUV010000092.1:0-13068 GCA_943371455.1 Chitinophaga pinensis
ACTCCTAATGCACTATCTGCCCTGAAAACCAATGGATCGAGAAATTCATCGTCAACTCTGCGGTAGATCACATCCACCTGACTCAACCCTGAAGTAGTTTTCATATAAACCTTTTGGTTATCTACAACCAAGTCTCTTCCTTCAACTAATTGAATGCCCATTTGTCTTGCCAGGAACGTATGTTCAAAATAGGCTGAATTAAAAACACCGGGTGTTAACAATACTACCACCGGATTTTCTATTTTCCTTGGTGATAAAGCCATGAGATTATCATGCAGTATTAAAGGATAATTATTAACCATCCTTACTTTATTTTTGGCCAAAAGATCCGGAAATATGCGTTTGGTTACTTCTCTGTTTTCGAGCATGTATGAAACGCCAGATGGTGTACGTAAATTATCTTCGAGTATGTAGAAAGTGCCGTCATCACCGCGTATCAGGTCAATGCCGGCAATATGTACATAAATATCGTAAGGCACCTGGATGCCAAAAATTTCCCTTGTAAAATGCGGACAGGTGGCAATCAGGTTAGCGGGAATGATATTGTCTTTTAATATTTGCTGCTCATTGTAAACATCTTTCAGAAACAGGTTGAGCGCCTTCAATCTTTGTTTGATGCCTGCTTCTATATGCGCCCATTCCAAGGCTGTAATAATTCGTGGTATGATGTCGAAGGGGAAGATCCTTTCAATACCTTCATCATTATTGTACACGGTAAATGTGATACCCTGACTCATGAACAATTCACTGGCCAGTTTGTCCTTCTGTTGCAGGTCGTGCAGGTTTAATTTTTTGATGGCTTCAAAAATAGCGTAATAGGGTTGACGGATATCTTCGGAATGTTTCATTTCATCCCAGATATGCGATACCACAGGGTATTGCTGGAAAAGGTTTTCTCCGGTCATAAGGGTTAATTTGTATGGTCAGGTACAAATAAAAAAAAGTTGCAACCAATCGGATATGGAATAGCAACTTTTCTAAGATAAGGAATTTTGGGAGAATCAGGTTTTTTGGGCCTCAGATTCACAAATTTATTTCAAGGTCATATTTTTTGTATTAAAAATACTCGATTAAATAATCTGAATCAATTTTGCTGAATGCGGTTGATCATTAATAGTAGAAATTAACTTGCCTCAGAATAGCTAATGGGCATTATTTTTTCTAAATTAACATGTTTAGAAGCATCCATGATTTCAATGCCAATGATCTTATCGTTTAAGCCGATGTCTAATACAATATCATCAGAAATTCTTTTATTAGTTATTTCCTGCTCAGTTGACTCGAGCCTTAAATAAAGCAAATCTGTTTTTGAATCATAATGTATTGTCATATACTAAAATTTACCGTAAAAAACATATACTGTAATCGTGATAATAATTTCATTTTCTATTACATAAAAAACTTCCAGCTTTTTTTCCGGGTAAAACTTTCCATTTCGTTCACTATTGAAACTAAAAACTTTAGATTTTGAGAATCTATTATTTTTAGCAGTTTCAGCTATACCTGAAATGATTGTTTCTTCAATTTCATTCAATAATGCACCCCTTTCTTGCGCCCTTAAAAGGGTATGGGGTTCAATTTGAATCTTCATTACCTAATTTACGAAAATTATTTCAAATCTAATTTAATCTGCAATTCCTCAAATTGTTTATCATCAATACTACTAGGAGCATCCAGCATCACATCCCTTCCACTATTGTTTTTAGGGAAGGCAATAAAATCACGAATACTTTCACTACCACCGAGGATAGAACATAATCTGTCGAATCCAAAGGCAATGCCGCCATGCGGTGGTGCACCATATTCAAAAGCGCCTAATAAAAACCCGAATTTGTGTAAGGCTTCTTCTTCACTCATACCCAAAGCCGCAAACATTTTTTCCTGTAATTCGCGCTGATAAATTCTGATCGATCCGCCACCGATCTCATTGCCATTTAACACCATATCATAGGCATTGGCCTTGATATTGGAATAAGGATGGTCGAGGTATTTATCCGCATTTTCAATCAACGGATTATTGTTGATCATCACTTCGATCTGATCGGGTTTTGGAGAGGTGAAAGGGTGATGTCTTGCTACCCAACGATTGTCATCTTCTGCATATTCGAACAGAGGAAAATCCAATACCCATAATAAACGGAATTCATCATCCTTTCGGAATCCTAGTTTCTTTCCCATTTCCAAACGCAATTCACTGGTGGCTTTACGTGTTCTCTCTTCTCTTCCTGCTAATATCAAAACCAGTTCGCCGGCTTTTGCTCCGGCACTATCTGCAATAGCTTTGAGGCGATCTTCCGGATAAAATTTATCTACACTACTTTTAAAAGTTCCGTCTGCATTGCATTTGATATACACCAGGCCTTGCATGCCTATTTGCGGGCGCTTCACCCATTCGGTCAATTCATCTGTTTGCTTACGGGTATATTCACTACATCCGGGAGCAGCTATGGCCAAAACCGTTTCTGCATTATCAAATACACCAAATCCGGCACCATTGATCAATTCACCGGTAGCTTCCAGCTTACCACCTTTTAGAAATGCAGATTTTAAATTAGAGATCTGCATACCAAAACGGATATCTGGTTTGTCGTTACCAAACTGCCACATGGCATCTTCCCAACTAATTCTTTCAACTTTGTCTGTATAGTCGATGTTCTTCACATCTTTAAAAATGCGTTTGATCAAAGTTTCAAACATGTTCAGGATATCTTCCTGCTCTACAAATGCCATCTCACAATCGATCTGCGTGAACTCCGGTTGTCTATCTGCACGCAAATCTTCATCACGAAAACATTTCACGATCTGGTAATACCTGTCGTAACCACTCACCATCAATAATTGTTTGAAGGTTTGTGGCGATTGCGGTAATGCGTAAAACTGCCCGGGATTCATTCTGGAAGGCACTACAAAATCTCTTGCACCTTCAGGAGTGGATTTGATCAGAAAAGGAGTTTCAATATCCATGAAATTATTTTCGTGCAGGTAATTCCTGGCAGAACGGTTCACTGCATATCTTAATTCCAGATTTTTCTTAACGGCATTCCTTCTTAGATCAAGAAAGCGGTATTTCATACGAATATCATCACCACCATCTGTGTCATCTTGAATAGTAAAGGGCGGGATCGCAGATTTATTCAAGATCTTGAATGATTTTACAGCAAGTTCGATTTGACCCGTTGCAATATTTGCATTTTTATTGCTGCGTTCAGATACTGTACCTGAAGCCTGTAATACAAATTCTCTTCCCAAAGGTTGTGCATCCAACAAAGCATTATGACTTTCACCAAAAAGCAATTGTGTGATACCATACCGGTCACGCAGGTCCACAAAAGTGATAGCCCCGAATTTCCTAACCGTCTGAACCCATCCAGCCAGGGTTACTTCTTTGCTAATATCAGTAATAGTTAACTCTCCACATGTGTGCGAACGGTACATATTTTTTTGTTTATACTTTATGAAATGCTGAAAAGATTTCGGATCTCGAATTTTGGATTTTGAATTCATTCAAGTATAACCTTCTTCCAAACTCCAAACTCCAAACTCCAAACTCCAAACTCCAAACTCCAAACTCTTTCCCGGCGGCAAATATAACCCAAAACATGAAAGACCTTATGTTTGGCGGATTGTGGGTAAAAACAGGTCTGGTTTTTATTTTTTGACCTGCAACTTTGCGCTATGCGTGTTGTTTTATCCAAAAGAGCCCATCGATGGGCAGTGGCAACTTTTTTCTTTATGGCAGGACTCTGTTTTGCCAGTTGGGCGAGCAGAATTCCGGATATCAAACTAAAAATGCATTTAAATGACGCTGCTCTGGGTGGTGTTCTGTTAGCATTACCTGTAGGTTCTATGATTACCCTTTTATTTTCAGGATGGGTGATATCACGCTATGGAAGTAAGAGAGTAGTCAGTTTTGCTGCAGTTTGTTATCCTATTATTTTAGTATTCATGGGTGCTGCAGAAAACCTTTACCAATTGGTGCCAGCCGTTTTTCTGTTTGGAATGATTGGAAACCTTTGTAATATTTCTATCAATACACAGGCAGTGGGCGTAGAAAAATTATACAACAGATCCATCATGGCCAATTTTCATGGGATCTGGAGTTTGGCAGGATTTACGGGTGCAGCCATTGGTACATTTTTGATTTCTAAAGAACTGAGTCCGTTCATACATTTTTCCATTATAGCAGCTATTAGTGCATTGGTTATTTTATATATGCAAAAATTTGCTATTGAAAAAGATGCCGTTCATACGGGAAGTAGCTTTTTTGTAAAGCCTGATAAAATGCTCATTCAATTAGGAGTGATCGCTTTTAGTTGTATGATTTGTGAAGGGACCATGTTCGACTGGAGTGGCGTTTATTTTCAGAATGTAGTAAAAGCACCCAAAGAATACACCACACTGGGTTATGCAGCATTCATGGGCACGATGGCCGGTGGAAGATTTATTGGAGATCGGTTGGTAAATGCATTTGGTAAACAAAGAATCTTACAGTTTAGCGGTCTGATCATAGCTTCGGGATTATTACTTGCCGTTATTCTACCGGGCATCATTACAGCTACCATTGGTTTTTTATTGGTAGGACTGGGTGTTTCATCTGTAATACCTCTCGTATATAGTACTGCCGGAAAATCAACCACCCTATCGCCAGGGTTGGCATTAACGGCCGTTTCTTCTATTGGATTTGTTGGGTTCCTTCTGGGTCCACCCATGATCGGTTTTATTGCTGAAGCATTTAGTTTACGATGGTCTTTTACACTCATCGCTTTTTTGGGTTTGGGCACTACTTTTTTGGCAACAAAGATCAAATCCTGGTAAATAATCACTTACCATTCGTCTAATCCTGTTAGTTACATAAACAATAACATCAAAACAAGGATTCCCAAAATCACCAATACAATAGGTTTCATTTTCTTGTGCATCAAAAGTTTGTGTTGAATAGGGTTATAGCAGTTCCTGAGCCGCACTGCGGCTACCATGGTTTAGATGCAGGTATACCCATCTAAATAATCTCGCAGATCATTTATCAGATTTCCTGACAGGCTTTGCTGCCTGAATTCTTTGGCCTGAAATGGTTAAGGAACAATTGGGACTTATTTTCCCGGTGGCTTGATGTGCTGGCGAAAACTAAAAAGATTGAATTCGAGCAGTTGGTTCATATGTCATGGGAGCGAGGCTCCATTTACTTTGATACAGTAAAGATATAGGGAAGCCAGGCAGCTTGTATAGGAAACTGGGTCAAGCGGGACTTGCGCTTTCACAAGTGGTAAAGCATGTTTGATGAGCGGTAAAATGACCGTTTTTTAGGTTTTTTTGCTACAATGTTTCAAGTTCGTTCTTGTGACGAGGCTTCCAATACAGGTAATAAAAGGTTAAAATGGAGATGCCGAGGAAAAATGGAACCATTGCTAAGTGCTTGAAAGTGAATTGTCCATAAAGAATTTTTGTGTCGAACCCCAAAAATTCGCTGACCATCCAATAAGAGTTGGCAGAAATCCAAACTGTAATGGCCAGATTGTGACAAAGCTCCGACATATACTGCCGGGTTCTCCAGGCAATTACTATTGAAATGATCAAGGTGGGAATAATCATGGCAATACCTAGCGGTTTCCAAAACATACACCAGGCAACATCTTTGAACAACCAAAAAACAATATGAAGATTTTCCATCTTACGGAACTGAAGCGGAATTTCGTAATTGCTTGCATTTTGTTTTGCAGCAGTGGTTGTTCTATCCATTCAAAAGCGTTTAAAGTAGTTAAAAAGAACAATATTAATTTTTTGTCAACAATTATCTACTTAAAATTTTAGAAAACCGTCTTACATCGGCATTAGGATGAATGGGTGTGCCGTTTACTAAGTATTCGGCAAATTCTTGCGCAAAATAGGGAGCCAATGAACAACCTTTAGTACCCATACCATTGAAAATACCCACTGATGTTGTTTTGGGATGTAACCCAATAAAGGGCCTTCTTTCCATATTGGCCGGCCTTTCAGCAGCAATATGGTCAATTGTTTCAAAAGGAATTTTCAAAAAATGTTTCAGGTGGTTTTCCACTTTTGTTCTGAAGGCTTGCGTTGGAGAATCGTTTTCAAAAGTCCACTCATAACTGGAACCCACCCAAAACTGGTTCTCCTTCCATGGCACCAATACAAAGCCCTGTTTATAGATGTTTTGTTGGGGTAGGTCTGGAATATGCACAATCAATGCTTCTCCTTTATTTCGGGCATAGGGTAATAAATGAAAAAACGGATTGTTGATGCCTGATACGCCATCACAGAAGATTATTTTCTCTGCAATAATCTCTCGGTATCTAACTTCGTCAGCATTTATTTCGCATTCATTTATATTGAAAACACCCTCCATCAGTGCATTCTGAGCCTCTAAGGATTTTCGCCATTTCTTTAACAAAGTTTGCAAATCAATTAACCAACATGGATTGATTTCACCAATGCTAAAATCGAATTGAAAATATTTTTTCCAATGATCAGGGTTTTCCGGTATGCTCAAATATTCATTCTCTATGGGTTGTCTTTCAGCAAAAGCCAATACCATTTGAGGTGTGGGATGAAAATCAAGTATATTAGTTTGTCTTATTAATGGTGCTTCAAATTCTTCGCCCAATTGCTGGTAGGCGTTCAGAGCAAAGGGCATTAATTGCTCAATCTCCCATGTGCGAACCAACCTTCTTCCTGTGATAGGATTGATAACGCCACTCGCAACTTTCGAAGAACTGAATGGCCTGTTTTCATCTAATACCAATACAGATTTTCCTGCTTTGATCAAAGCATGACTTAAAAATGTGCCGCAAATCCCTTGTCCCACGATGAGATAATCCACCTGCATAAGTACAAAGATGCGTAAGGAAAACTAATAAGTGCAAAATCACTTTAAAGAAAATATCCTTTCATTGTTATGCATGTAACATGCAGAAACTAATCAACCACACTAAATTTTATACCGTTTACATAAATGATATTTCCCGGAACTTGAGAATTTTC
The DNA here is from genome assembly GCA_943371455.1 of Chitinophaga pinensis. Taxonomy (GTDB): domain Bacteria; phylum Bacteroidota; class Bacteroidia; order Chitinophagales; family Chitinophagaceae; genus Sediminibacterium; species Sediminibacterium pinensis_J. The sequence continues at coordinate 7,000 of CALRUV010000092.1, forward strand.
TATACTCGTCATTCCTGTATGAAATTGCCCGCTATGGTTTATTAAATAGGATTCTTCCAATACCATTGTTCCCGCTTTAAGTTGGCGGATATAATATTGGTTACCCTTGTCTGTAGTTGTTTTCTTAATATTGATGGGTTGTATATCTGACTTTAAATTGATAGCGCGATTCCTTAAAAATGAAGAAGAAAATTGGTCTTTTAGGATCAGGTATTCCTGGTCTTCTTTTGTTTTCAATTGCAAAACTGCAATAATCTTATCTCCTTTTTTTAATTCTTCCCCTTCTTTTATGAGAACCCTTTTTGTTTGATTACCTGTTTTAATTTCTTTAAAAAGCTGTTTGCTTATTTGAATAGCAGAAGCTATCGTATCAATTTTATTGATCTGTTCAAAGTATTGCCAGTAAAGGGCTCCAAAAGAAATTAGTTGAGTATTGTTCCATTTCTTTTCAGTTCCTTTAACCTGTAAACTCATCTTACCCAATTCCGGAATGATATCCTTTCCATCTATTTTAAAATGGGCATAACTACTGTTTGATAGGTTGTATATAACAGGTTTTGGTTCTGTTTGATTACCTAATTGAATGGTAATCTGGGGTTTCAATAATATTGAATCTTGGCCCTGAAGTATAAGGGTATAACAGGCCTCAGCCGTTTCTATATTATTTCGCCAACCTGTTTTTTGTTTATGTAACATTAAGGTATCAATCCCTTCCCTAATCGAAATATTTGTGATATAGGATTCAGTTTTAAAGAGAGCAGGATCTATTTTTTCGGAAATTTCTTTTGGTAATGCCCCAAGTGATTTTAATTTGTTGATGCCTGAATGAATATATGCTGTCATTAATTTATCAGGAATGCCACCCTTGATCCAACAGAAACTGCCATCTTTTAATTGGTAGTTCAAAAGCTTTGTTAGCAAAAGATCCGCTTGTTTCAGGAGCATATCTTTTTTAAAATAGATAGACGTTTTTTGTGCAAAATCCGAATAAACAATCGGATATTTTTTTATTGCATATAATGCCAAATAATATCCAAAAAATCGATTAAATGTTTCTGTAACACATGCATCGGAATAATTCATTAATAAGGGTAAGGACTGGAATGCATAAAACAAAGGATTAGCAGCATACTCAGTAGAAAGTTCTATCGACGTTAAGGATTCACTTTCATTGACCAATAAATTTTTAAAATCTATTTGTTGAAGGGTGTCATTCTTAATGATCAATGGTAGTTTCTCTGTTACTAATGGCCTGTTGTTTAATACCGGAATCACCGCTTCCATCGTTACTTTACTGCCCCCGGAACTGGCTGTAATTTTCCATAGTAATGGTTGGTTAAAACTAAATGGAACCTGAATAGGAAATCTAACTGGAAAGCTTTTTCCTTGTCCTATGGTGAAATATTGAGAAGGAAAAATATTCTGAAACCACCCATCTACAGGCGTTTTACGATTGGCATCCCAAAGTTCGAAACTTACTTGACCGGTATTTTCTTTGCCTGATTTATTTTCCAGTATAAATTGCATCTCTATATGATCTCCTTCCATAAGAAACAAGGGCGTTTGTGATTTGATACCTATGATCTTATTGGACTCTAATACTTTTTTATAGGTATTATTTTTTATCTGCGCATGCACGGGAAGGTTGCAGATAAATAGAAAAAGCAAGTATAATATTTTCTTGATCATGCGTTAATGGCTATTACTTCTTTTCAAGTCTAGTTTAATTCTAAAATGAATGACAAGTTAAGATGAAACTGTTGAACCTAAATTGGACAAAAAAAATCCCGATCAGTGTGGTGATCGGGATATATCAAATATTGTTTGAATTACTTTTTTAAAGCTGCAGCCATGGTAACACCAATATCTGCCGGACTTGCCACTACTTCAATACCGCATTCAGCCATAATTTTCATTTTGGCAGCTGCTGTATCATCTGCTCCGCCAATAATAGCTCCTGCATGTCCCATTCTACGGCCAGGAGGGGCAGTTTGGCCTGCAATAAATCCAACCACTGGTTTGGTTTTATTTTCTTTGATCCATTTGGCTGCATCTGCTTCCATGCTGCCACCAATTTCACCGATCATGATGATACCGTCTGTTTCCGGATCATTCATTAATAATTCAACCGCTTCTTTAGTGGGTGTACCGATAATGGGGTCACCGCCAATGCCTATCGCCGTGCTAATGCCCAAACCAGCTTTCACAACCTGGTCTGCTGCTTCGTAAGTAAGGGTACCACTCTTAGAAACTATACCTATTCTACCAGGTGTAAAAATAAATCCTGGCATAATGCCAACTTTGGCTTCACCTGCTGTGATCACTCCTGGACAATTGGGTCCTATTAATCGGGTGTTTTTTCCCAGTAAATAGTTTTTCACTTTAACCATATCCTGAACAGGTATGCCTTCTGTAATACAGACAACTAAGGCAATACCTGCATCAGTTGCTTCCATAATGGCATCCGCAGCAAATGCAGGTGGCACAAAAATAATGCTTACATCAGCCCCTGTATTTTTCACTGCATCAGATACTGTATTAAAAACAGGCTTATCCAAATGCATCGTCCCGCCTTTGTTGGGCGTTACACCTCCAACCACATTAGTGCCATATTCAATCATCTGCGTGGCATGAAATGTACCTTCTGTGCCGGTAAATCCCTGCACAATGATCTTAGAATGTTTGTTAACTAAAACTGCCATAGCTATTGTTTCTGAAGTTTGGAATTCGCGCAAAAATAGGTGAAAACTTAGTAGACTATTCCATTTCTGTACTAAACTTGGGAGTTTTTTTCCTTCCAGGTAATCATAAAACAGTTTATTATGCTGCTAAGGCCAGAAAGGGATAAATAAAGGGGGGGTCTATTGCTTTTTTGGAAAGGTTATTAACTAATAAAAGAACAGCGGCATTGGCAGCTGTTCTTTTGAGTTAATGGGGTAATCGGTCATATTACCTATGTAAGCGTCTATGTGCTTTTCTTGAAGGATGCTTTACGCCATCTTTCCGTAACTCCTTTACATCCCCACGGATCTCTCTTTTATCTCCCCTAATATCTCTGGTGCTATTTCTGATTCCGGAACGGTCGCGGGTTCTGATCTCGTGTCTGCGTTCTGCTTTGTCTCTTTTCAAATCTCGTTTATCATGTCGGAGTTCCTTAACATCAGCTCTTTTTTCTGAAATGCTGGCATCAGTGTTTTGAGAAAAAGCGTTCAAAGAAAACAGTAAAGAAGCGGAAACTACAAAAATGATTTTTTTCATAATGTTTTTTTAAAATGAATGGATATGAGAATAGACTTTCTTACACGCTTATGGTTTATCCTGTTTTTTATTTTTTAGATTTATTAACAAAAAAAAGCAGGCACCATAGGTGCCTGCGGCATTCATGATAAACAGTAAGCCTGGTCAGAGTTTATAAAAAGCCTTACTATCTCTACCATACTTAGTGGTAACTTTTAGAAAGAATGGTCCCCTTGGTAACGAAAGCGCAGAAATCTCGATAATATTATTACCCTGCGACAATACTTTTTTAATGGTCAATTTATTGGTTCCATAAATATAATATATCGAGATCTCAGATTCTACCTGGTTATTCCTGCTATAAATGGTAGCCATCATTCTGCTAATAACCGGATTGGGGTTTATGCTTAAGATCTTTACATAGTCTTTATTTGCCTGAGAATTGTTCATAGTATCCTGCACAACTGTTTTTATGCAGCTTTTTGCTTCACATCCATTAGCGGTTTTAATTTCCAGACAGGTATTGTAAATACCCAGTAATGGAAACTCCTTGATAGGATTGACAACATTTCCTTTTAAACTTGTGTTGTCGCCAAAATGCCAGATACGCTGAACAATACTATCGCCAGATAATGTGCTACTCAGCTGACTATTGAATTGCACTTTTTTAAGGCTGATCCTTTCAGATTTGATGCCAACTTCAACTTTACAATCAGAAGCAGCGATCACTACTTTTGCTTCATATTTACTCTCACATCCTTCTTTTGTTTTGATATAGAGATATACCATGTAAGTGCCGGCCTTTGTAAATGTGTGAACGGGATCTATTTGATTGCCTGATAATGTAGAACCTATGCTGGTATTGTCTCCCCATATCCAAATTCTACTAATGATACTATCTTGAATAGATGATGCGGATGATCCGGTACTATTGAATTTCACCGTTTTATTCTGAATACTAAAAGAGAATTGTGCCTTACAATTAGTAGGTCTTGGTTTTGATTGAACCACTACATTACCTGAAAACTTATTTTCACAACCCGCTTTTGTTTTTATTATTAAACTTACTTTATAAGTGCCAGGCTTGGTATATTGATAAGATGGCATAATAATATTTCCGCTTAGTGAAACGGAAGTTGTACTATCTGCATATTGCCAAATACGACTGATAATACTATCCGAAGCATTAACTCCTTTAGAACCCGTACTATTGAATACGATCAGGGAATCCTTGATGGTATAGGTGAAACTGGCTTTACAATTATCTGGTACAGGCTTATTAGGAATGACTACTTTTCCGGCAAATTTATTTTCGCAGCCATTCTTTGTTTTGATCACTAAGTATACGGTATACACACCAGGTTTTGTATAAGGATAAGATGGTGAAATGATATTGCCATTCAAGGTTGCCGTTTGCAAACTGTCAACATAATACCAGGTGCGACTGATGATGCTATCAGACTCGCTGGATCCTTTAGCATCTGCACTATTAAAAATAACCAGTGAATCTTTTAGCGTTGTGGTAAAATAGGCCTTGCAGTTTTTTGGCGCTATTATGCTGTCATATAATTTTATTGTAAAACAGTATTTGCTTTCACATCCTGCTTTTGTTTTTATGTATAAGCATGCATTATAAGTTCCGGCTTTTCTATACTGGTAGGAAGGGTCTATTCTATTTCCTTTAAGGGATTCAGAACTATCACCAAATAGCCATGTGCGACTGATAATGCTATCCTCAGAAGAAGTTTTACTTTCTTTACTATTGAATTTCACATGCAAGCCATCCTTACTTACTTCAAAATAAGCTTTACAAACAGGTGGATTAGGGGTAATAACAGGTATGCTGTCTTTTACTTCCAGGTTAAAACAAAACTCTTTCACACAGCCTTTCATGGTCTTTACAATCAAACAAATACTAAATTTACCTGTGTCTTTAAATTGTTTGTAGGGGTTGATTTGGTTACCATCCAGCGAATTTCCATCACTGAATTTCCAAATGCGCTGGAATATACTATCGCCTGCCAATGTGCTGGATTGATTACTGTTGAATCTGTATAATTTATTACCAATTTTTTCTACAGAGAATGCTGCCTTAACATTACAATCATTAGATACAGGCGTAAAAATAACAGCTGTGCAATACCTGCTTTCACATCCTTTTTTAGTTTTAATCGTCAGGCAAACGGTATAGATACCCGGTTTTTTGTATTGGTGAAAAAGATCTGATTCCTTACCCGAAACTAATGTACTACTATCGCCAAAATTCCAGGTAAAAGAAAGTAAACTGTCGCCATTTGGGATGAAAGTGCCGGCACCATTGAATTTCACGCCATCTGGTTTAGAAATATAAGAGAATGCAGCTTTACATAAAGCGATTCCGGGCTGGTAATTGAATGGCGTACAAATAATAAAATTACTCTCAATAATGCCTGAACTGGTAGGCGTATGTTCCTTTATTATTTTAGTGCCATCGCAGTTTTCTACAACGATGGAAATTTTACGAATATCCAATTCACAAGTTAAGGTGTCTATATAATAACCATTGGGGTTGGTTATTTTGGTGTGTGAAATAATACAGGATCTGTTGCTTGAATCTGTGCTGTAAATTTTTACGGTTCTGTTGGCTACAGCTTTATTTGCCGAGTCCTTAACATAGCCTTTAATAATAACAGTATGGGCATAGAGGGGGGAGTTGAGCAGAATAACGGTGAGCAGGCAAAGAATGGGTAAAAAATTTTTCATATAATAGGTTATTGACTTGAAACTTAGATACCCTGATATTCTTCAATGCAGCTTTTTTGGCATTGTTTTTTTAACAGTTCTTTTTATTTG
>CALRUV010000093.1:0-12953 GCA_943371455.1 Chitinophaga pinensis
GATCTCCAAATTGTTTAAAGCTTTCCCAGATACTGAAATCATAATAACGGCGAGGCATACCTGCTAGTCCCTGGTAATGCATTGGCCAGAAGATCAAGTAAGAACCTGCTATAGTAACCCAAAAGTGGATATAACCCATTGTATTATTCAGGTGCTTACCATACATTTTAGGGAACCAATGGTAAATGCCTGCAAACATGCCAAACATGGATGCCACACCCATTACAATGTGGAAGTGTGCAATAACAAAATAAGTATCGTGCAGATGAATATCTAGCGCAGAGTTACCTAACCAAATTCCGGTAAGACCTCCTGAAATAAATAAGCTCACAAAACCAATGGCAAATAACATACCCGGAGTGAAGCGGATATTACCTCTCCATAAAGTAGTTAACCAGTTAAATACTTTGATTGCTGAAGGAACGGCAATTAATAAAGTAAGCAACACAAAAATGGATCCCAGGAATGGATTCAATCCGGTTACGAACATATGGTGTGCCCATACCAGGAATGCCAGGATTGCAATTGCAAACAAAGATCCGATCATGGCCATATAACCGAATATAGGTTTACGGGAATTAACGGATAGTATTTCTGACACCATACCCATGGCAGGTAAAAGAATAATATATACTTCGGGGTGACCGAGGAACCAGAATAAGTGTTGGAAAAGTATGGCACTTCCACCTTCATTGGGCAAGGCACCAACGCCGTTTACAAAAATATCAGACAGGTAGAAACTTGTTCCAAAATTTCTATCAAAAATCAAAAGAATAAATCCAGATAATAATACCGGGAAGGATAAAACGCCCAATATTGCTGTAAAGAACAATGCCCAGATAGTTAATGGTAACCTGGTCATGCTCATACCTTTTGTACGCATGTTTAAAATGGTAGCGATATAATTTAAACCACCTAACAAAGAAGATACCACAAACAATGCCATTGATATAATCCAAAGATCCATACCTGTTTTGGAACCTGGAGATGCGTCACCCAAAGCACTTAAGGGAGGATAAGCCGTCCAACCACCACTAAATGGACCAGTTTCAACGAATAAAGAGGATAACATAACCAAACCGGCAACAAAGAAGAACCAATAGCTTAGCATATTGAGGAATGGGGATGCCATGTCTCTTGCACCGATCTGCAATGGAATTAAAAAGTTAGCAAAGGTACCGCTTAAGCCAGCTGTTAACACGAAGAATACCAATACGGTACCGTGAGTAGTAACTAGGGCATAATATGCTTCAGGTGTGATATGACCGCCTTTGGCCCATTTACCTAATAATGTTTCCAGCCAGGGGAAGGTAGCATCCGGATAACCTAATTGCAAACGGAATAGAACGCTCATCAATCCACCCAATACAGCCCAGAACATACCTGTAATCAGGAATTGTTTGGCGATCATTTTATGATCTTGACTGAATACGTATTTGGTGATAAACGTTTCATGATGGTGGTGTTCATGATGATGATCACCATGACCTTCATGTGTTGCGGCATCTGGATGTGCATGCAAAACAGCTTCGTTACTCATACTCTGTTTTTCTTTAATTAGTTGTTTCCTGTGTTTGCACAGGTTTCAAAATATTTACAATTTTGCTACTACTTTGGATGTGGGCATTTCTGCCGGTTTAGCTACCATTTTAACGGTATCTGCTTTAGCAGCAGCAGGATCTTTCTCCGGAAAAGCCATAAGGTACTGTGGCTTTTGTTTGGCAATCCAAACATCGTATTCTTCCTGATCTACTACTTCTATGATTCCTTTCATTGAATAGTGGCCATTACCGCACATTTGGTCGCAACTGATCTCATATACAAAATCAGGGTTTTGGGTAATTTCCTTCATCTCTTTGGTAGTATACTTAGGTGTAAACCAAAGTGTAGTAGGTATACCCGGTACTGCATCCATTTTCAACCTGAAATGAGTTAAGCCCACATCATGTATCACGTCTCTTGAACCAATGATTAATTTTACAGGTTTGCCTTTTATTAAAAACATGGTTTGTTCTGTAACCACATCATCATGGCCTAATTTATCATCCCATAACATACCTAGTCCGTTATTAGAAGGATCGATGTTTTTGTAATATTTTTTGCCAAACGCTCCATCCTTACCTGGATAACGATAAATCCATCCAAATTGTTTTCCGGTTATTTCAACTACCATGGCATTTTTAGGAGGCTCTCCTGTAAAAAGAAACCAGTTACGCAATCCAATTACTACCAGCACGGTTAAAACAATGGCAGGAACAATCGTCCACAAAACTTCCAGTTTGTTATCATGCGGAAAATAGTAAACTTTTCTGTTTTCTTTTTCCTGGTATTTATAAGCAAAACCAAATAAGATGATTTGGGTTGCGATGAAAACAATACCTGTTACAGCTAGTGTAATCCATAGCATGGAATCAACACGGGCACCTTCCACACTTGCCGCATCGTATGCGAGTAAAGTTTTACCAAAATAAAGTTCATTACAATACCAAACACCAATAAGTCCGAGTACCAGAAACACCACCATCAAAAAGCCATTAAGCTTATTATTCTGTTTACGGCTGGTTTCTTCACCTTTAAGCACCGATACATATTCACTGGCCTTTGCAATCTGGAAGATTACAATAAAGACCAGTATGATCACAGCTGTTGTTAAAAGAATTGTCATATCGCTTTCTATATTATCTTATTGTATAACAAATATTCTTGTAAAAAGATTACACTTGGTGAATAATACTTTCTTTCAGGAATGGGTGGTGTTTAGGAATTAATGGTTTGCTAGCCAGTGATCTTCCAACAAAAAATATCAACAATCCTACAAAGAGGCTGAGTATTCCAAAATCCAGCCAACCAAGGGTAACGTGTTCTTTTGAAAGGCTACCCATAACCATCTGGTAAAAATCTATCCAATGGCCGAACAAAATCAAAATTGCCATAAATGTGACCAAAGTATAATTCCTTTTAGCCGAACGCTTCATCAGAATTAATAATGGACAAAGGAAGTTGATGATCAGGTTGAGGAAGAAGATCCCTTTATAAGGACCCTGTACCCTATGTTTAAAATAAACAGTTTCCTCAGGAATATTAGCATACCAAATCAGCATGTACTGAGAGAACCATAGGTAGGTCCAGAAAATGGAAAATGCAAACATGAATTTACCAATATCATGTAAATGTTCCTGGGTGGTATATTCCAGATAACCTTTATTTTTTAAATAGATAACCCACAACGCAACCAATGACATACCGGAAACAAATGAGCTTGCAAATGTATACCAACTATACATGGTAGAATACCAGTGTGCATCTATACTCATCATCCAGAGCCATGGTATAGTTGAACCTACGGTTAAACCAAACCAAACAGTGAATAATGCAGCACGAACCGTATTTCTTAAAATAAATTTAGCACCCGATTCATTATCCATGGGTGTTTCATCAGCTTCCCTACTGATTTGGCGCATTCTCCAGCCAAGGAGACTCCATAAACCAATAGCCAGGGTAGTCCAGATAATAAAGAATTTTGCATTCAGGAAACCTGCTTTACCGGAAAGCAGGGGATCTTTAGCTACCGCTTCCGTATCTAACCAATGATAAATATGGTGTTTATCGCTAAGAACCACATAAACCAAAACAACAAAAGTGATAGAACCGAAAATTGGTACCATGGCAGAAATTGCTTCGGGGATTCTGCGAAATGATTGTTGCCATCCACCCATTGCCAGGGTTGTAACACAAATAAAGAACATGCTGGCATTACATACCAATGTCCAGAAAATGGTATTGTACATGAGTGTTCCCCAAAATTGTGTTTGCTCATGCTCATCGGCACTGAACCCTTTGGTAAAAAGGCCGAAAACCAATGCAACCAAACCAACACCAATAAGTGCCAGTGACCAGGTTTTCATCTTTCCGGGAATCTCAAATTGCTCTCTGATAGATGCCATCTTTAATCTCTTTTTATATCAGTTAGTACATCATCCGGCCGAAACCGAATGAATTGTTTAATAATGCTTATTTAGCTGCGGGCTCAGTAACTGCAGGTGTTGCAGGGGCAGAAGCTTTGGCTTTTAATTGTCTGTTCTTTATATACTTAATCACCATCCAGCGCTGCTTTCTGCTTAATTGCGATGCATATGCACCCATCAGGTTTTTTCCATAAGCAACGGAATAGAACATTTGTCCCTCCGGCATAACAGAAACCAATGGATCAGCCATCAGATTTTTAGGCGCTACCGGATAAGGGCCAGTTCCATCTTTGTATAGTGGACCATTACCATTTAACTGAGCTCCATGACAAATTCCACAATTGATCAAATACAATCTTTCCGCTTCTGCTGATTCAGTGGCAGATAAGGAATCGATAGGATTGGCAATCTGCCTGGATGCAAAATAATTGGTGGTATCTCCAGGTTTATCCTGCTCCAGCGGGAAGGGCATTTCAACGCCACGGGCGATACTTCCTGCTACAGGTATATTGGTATAATTAATACCATTCTCTGCCAGGTTACTGTGATCTGCATAGGATTCATAGGCACGACTGTAAGCCATATCGGGCATATACACCGAACCGGGCTTGCGTTTTACATCGCTGCAGCTAACAACTACTAAAGCAGCAGACAAAACAGTTATGATTGATAATTTATTCATCATTCGTCTATTCTAATATGATTAAGCAGCAACGATTTGCTTGTTTTCAAATGGAACTTCATCTTTGTCATAACGACCTAACCACCATCCTTCTTCCGCAATCTGAACATCTGTTTCAATGGCACCATTATTTGCTAAAAATGCTTTTAGGTCGTCAACATTGGTTTTGTTTGTACACTCAATAACCATCACAAATAGATCATCAGTAGCCCTTGCATGAAAGTGGTGCTTTTTTACAAAAGGCGCCATCTGACATAAATAGCAAAACGTTAATACCATGCCCACTGCAGCAAACAATACGGTTAACTCAAAAGTAATTGGGATCCAGGCTGGTAAAGCAAAGTGTGGTTTTCCACCCAGGTTTAAAGGCCAGTCTTTGGTAAGGATCCAGCTGATAGAACCCAATGCAGTTGCGGTACCGGTAATACCATAAATGAACCCGGCAGTATGTAAACTGGTTTCTCTCAGGCCTAATGCATGATCTAGTCCGTGTACCGCAAATGGCGTGTACACATCATGAATCTTATATCCTGTATTGCGGACTTTTTTCACCGCAGGAAACAATACAGCCTCATCATCAAAACAGCCTACTACGAATTTCTTTTTTGCCATATAAATCTTCCCGTTAAGGAATTTATTGTTAAAAAATGTTCTCCTATTAATTAATTCGCTCCATCGTTTTCTACTACCGTATGCCCATGACCGCTATGTGCAAAAACTTCAGCTGGCACATGTTCCAGGTGACCCATTTTATCCTTGTAGCTTTCTCCCGTTGTTTTCAATACATATTTGATCTCCGCAATGGCTATCACAGGGAAGTATTTGGCAAAAAGGAAGAAACAGGTAAAGAATAATCCGAATGTTCCGGCATAGAAACCTACTTCCCAAATTGTTGGACTATAATATACAGACCAGCTGGATGGCAGGTAATCACGGTACAAAGAAGTAACGATGATAACAAAACGCTCGAACCACATACCTATATTCACTATAATACTCATGAAGAAAGTAACGAACAGGTTTCTGCGCATTTTGCGGAACCAGAAGATCTGCGGGCTTAATACGTTACAAGCCATCATACCCCAATAGCTCCAACCATAAGGACTGAATAAGTTGGCACGACTATACCAGAAAGTGTAGCCTTCAAATTTGTTCTGGCTGTACCAGCCCATGAATAATTCTGTAATATAAGCAATACCTACGATTGAACCGGTAAGTACAATTACTTTGTTCATGGCCTCAATATGACCCAAAGTGATATAATCTTCCATTTCAAAAACCTTACGGATGATCACCATCAGGGTTTGAACCATAGCAAATCCGGAGAAGATAGCACCTGCTACGAAATAAGGAGGGAAGATGGTGGTGTGCCATCCTGGAATTACGGATGTGGCGAAGTCGAAGGATACAATGGTGTGAACCGAAAGTACCAGGGGTGTACTCAAACCTGCGAGCACCAGCGACAAACTCTCATGACGCTGCCAGTGTTTGGTAGAACCATTCCAGCCAAAAGAAGCTACGCCGTATAAATGTTTTCTTAATTTGGTAAAAGCACGATCACGAACTGTTGCCAGATCGGGTAAAAGACCACTATACCAGAATAAAAGGGACACGGTAAAATAAGTAGAGATCGCAAATACATCCCATAATAATGGTGAGTTAAAGTTCACCCACAGTGGACCACGTGTATTAGGATAAGGTAACACAAAGAATGCCATCCACACACGACCCATATGCCAGATAGGGAACTGACCCGCACACATTACGGCAAAGATGGTCATGGCTTCCGCAGCGCGGTTTACACCTGTTCTCCAGCCCTGACGGAATAATAATAAGATGGCAGAGATCAAAGTACCGGCATGACCAATACCCACCCACCATACGAAGTTGGTAATATCCCAACCCCATCCAATGGTCTTATTCAAGTTCCACTGGCCAATACCATAGGTAACATCCCGATAAATAGCATAGATACCGAATAACAATAACGCAACCGCAATATAAAACCCGATATACCATAAACGGCTGGGTTTTGCTTCAATGGGGCGAACGATATCTTCTGTTACCTGATGATAGGTTTTTTCCCCATACACCAATGGTTCCCTAAGCTGTGATTCGTACTTTAAATGCATCTCGTCTTATTTATGATTCCATCCCGCTTGCAGCGGGATAGTATTTTTATTGAATCAACTTTAGGAAAGTTTTAGAACTTTCCAAAAGTTCTAGTGTGCCGCTTCTTCCTTCTTTGCGCCTTCATGTTTCTCAGCTCCAGTATGCTTTTCTTCTTTGCCAGCTTCATGTTCTTCATCTGCATTGCGCACTTTAGCCATATAAGTTACATTAGGCAGCACATGCAATTGCTCTAACACATAGAACTGACGGTTAGGATTTTCCTTTCTTGTTTTGGTGATGGAACTTTCCTTGTCGTTAGCATTTCCGAAATTGATTGCGTTGGTTGGACAAGCCTGCTGGCAAGCCACTTTAATATCACTGTCAACCATTGGTCTGCTCTCTTTCTTAGCCTGCAACTTACTTTCCTGTAAACGCTGAACACAGAAAGAACATTTTTCAATCACACCACGTGAACGTACGGTAACATCCGGATTCAATACCATTCTGGTAAGGTCGTCGTTCATATCAAGTACCACATCATTGGCTGTTTCGGCCATATTATCTGGGAAGCTATCCGCACCTGTATAATCAGCCCAGTTAAACCTACGTACTTTATAAGGACAGTTGTTGGCACAATACCTCGTACCGATACAACGGTTATAAGTCATCTGGTTCAAACCTTCACTGCTATGGTTGGTTGCTGCTACCGGACAAACGTTCTCGCAAGGCGCATTATCGCAATGCTGGCACATCAAAGGTTGGAAAACCACTTTCGGATTATCCATATCACCACTAAAATAGCGGTCGATACGTAACCAATGCATTTCATGTCCACGTAAAACTTCTGGCTTACCAACTATAGAAACATTATTCTCTGCATTACATGCTACCACACAAGCGGCACAACCGGTGCAGGTATTGAGGTCAACACTCATTCCCCATTTAATACCTGGTCTGTCATAAACCGGATATATAGTACCCTGACTTTCAAATTTCTCCAAACCACCCCAAGGCTTCAATTCAGCTTCACGTTCATCACGTATTTCTGTAGGATTATGTTTGTATTCGGCAAGGGTTAATTCTTTCATCACTTCGGTACGATTGCCTTGGGCAGTATCGTAACGACTATGTGTTTGGGTTAAAGCAACCGGATATTTTTCTTCGGTAAGTGTAACTGTTACATTGCTATTGATGAAGCTAATAGTAGCTCCGTTAAGACTGGCAAATGGGAAAGCATTCTTTCCTGTGCCCACTACAGATTTACCTAATTTTTCACTTCGGCCATAACCAACAGCTATACCAATCGTATTTTCTTGCGTTCCGGGAATGATCAGTGCAGGTAATTCCACACTCTTACCATTAACAGATACTTTTACAACTTTTTTAGGCGGATTAACTTCATAATCATCTGCCTGACCACCGTTATTTAAATCAATATTTAATAAGGTTCTGGCCATTGCCGGAGAAACCACCACATAGTTATCCCAAGTAGCACGAGTTACCGGATCAGGTAATTCTTGTAACCAGGGATTGGATGCACCTTGACCGGCACCAATGGCGATCTTTTCATAGATCACTAATTCAATCTTATCTGAGACGGCTTTTCTTTGAGCATCAGTTGCATTCAGCGCAGTTGCAAGCGAACTGAAATTGTAAGCTGCACCACTTGCAGTTGCTGTAGTAGCAGGGTTTATAACGCCATCCTGTAAAGCTTTATTCCATCCAGTTATACCACCTAGTTTAGAACCCCAGAAATTTTTGAGGTAAGCCAAATAATCAGCAGGATTGCCGGCCCACTTCAACAGACTGTCTTGCCACTGGCGTGTTTTGAATAAAGGATAGATCGTAGGCTGTATGAAAGAATAATGACCTGTTAATGCTTCTGCATCTCCCCAACTTTCTAAGAAGTTATGATCAGGGATCGCAAACTTGCAGAGTTCCGTTGTTTCATCCACTTTGGTATTGAAAGAAACAGTTGTTTTAACTTTTTTGAGTCCTGCTTTAAATTTATCTGCGTCAAACCATGAATAAGCAGGGTTAGCACCGTGGATCAATAATGCTCCAACAGCACCGGCATTCATGTCGTCTACCAATTTAGCGAATTCAGCATCCACACCCTGACGGATGTTGGAAGTGACTGACCAGTCAATAGTTTTACCACCTGCACCTATTGCTTCATTGATGCCATTAACAAGTATCTGTAAATTCACATCATTGCTACCACAAACAACCAAGGCTGCACCCTTGTTATCTAAAAGATTTTTTGCAGCTTTCTTAATAGCTTCTTTTAGTTTAGGGTCTTTAATACCAGCAGCATCACCTCCAGTTTGAACGGCTAATAATAATCCGGCAACAATAGCACCTGTTTCAGAAGGGCGGTGTAAATATTTTTCATCAGCATTAGAACCGGTAAGGCTGGCTACACTTTCAAAATGAATGTGTTTGCTCATGGATGGATTTTTCTCATCCAATTTCTTACCTACAGCATATTGACGAGCAAATTCAACCGGACTTAACCATGTACCTAGGAAATCGGCACCGATGCTAACGATCGCTTTTGCATTTTCGAAATGATAGGAAGGGATAGCTCTTTTTCCGTAAGAAGCTTCATTAGCTAATAACAAACCAGAATAAGAGATTGCATCATATGTTACGTGACGGCTTCCAGGATATTTAGCTAAGAAAGTAGCAATCACTTCTTTAGTTGATGGAGAAGAAACGGTACTGGTCAACACAACAACAGAACCGCTGATAGAAGCGGCAACCGCTTTATCAATCGCTTCAAAAGTTACTTCCTTACCATCGATAGTAGGGAAACGTAAACGGGCAGTATCGTATAAATCAAGAACTGAAGCCTGTACACGGGCAGAAGTACCGCCTTTTGTTAAAGGGCTTAGTTCATTACCTTCAATCTTTATGGGTCTTCCATCACGCACTTTTGCCAGAACGCTTACTACATCACCATCCTGAACATAGGTAGTAGCATAGTAATTGGAAATACCTGGAACAATGTCTTCGGGTTTATTGGCAAATGGAATGGCTTTCTTTACGGGCATTTCACAACTGGCAGCAACTGCTGCAGCGGCTGTGCTGAAACCTACGTATTTCAAAAAGTCTCTTCTTGGCGCTTTGGCGTGTAAAAAGCTCTTGCCTTCATCCTCAACAATAGACAATTCTTCCTTGAATTCGTCCTTTACATCTTTGTTGTAAGCGTCAGACTGATTCAGCTCTCCAAAACTTTGCCAGTGCTTTTTTTGCTCCATAATCTAATTTGAAAATTTGAGAATTTGAAAATTTGAAAATGCTCAATAGCTCCTCAAAAATTCTCTCTCTTTTATATTACAATTATATACTGCTCTTTGAAAAAAATCATTTGAAACAAAGGAATGAAAATCATTTTCAAATTTTCAAATCCGAAATTTTCAAATTTAATAGTGGCATTTCTGACACTCCGTACCACCAATTTTTGCAACCGTAATTCCTTTGGTACTATCTAATTTACCTGTTTTCAGCTGTTCATGGTATTTTTCATAAATACTGTAGAAACCATTGTCTTTGAACTGCACTTTGGTTTCGCGGTGACAGTTAATACACCAACCCATGCTTAGGTCACTGTATTGCTTTACTTCATCCATTTTCTGGATCTCGCCATGACAGGTTTGACACTGAACCTGGCCTGCTTTTACGTGTTGTGCGTGGTTAAAATAAACGTGATCAGGAAGGTTATGGATTCGTGCCCATTCTACTGGTTTTGCTTTAGTAGCATCCCAGGGCTTACCTTCTTCAAAACCTGCGTATTTGTACAATTTTTGTATTTCTGCAGTACCGTTCACTTCCTTACCTTCTTCGTTATAAATCTTTTCACCTTTGTATTCATTAATGGCCAGATGACAGTTCATACATACATTAACAGAAGGTATGGTAGCCTGTTTTCCCTGGTAAACACCAATATGACAATACTGGCAATTAATCTGGTTAACGCCTGCATGCACTTTATGTGAGTAGTAAATAGGTTGTTCCGGCTGGTAATCCTGGCTGCGACCTAAGCCCATCGCACCTTTTGAAGTGAGGTAACCACCTACTATAAATAAAACCACTGTAACCAGCGCGATATAACTCTTATTCTTCCAAAAAGGAACTGGAACAATAGCCGGATGACCTTCACGTTCGTCGGAAAGTTTCTTCAGGTTTGCATTTACCTGTAATAAAGTAAGGGCAATAACCGCCAGTACCAGGGTTAAAATACCAAATAATAAGGTATTGTCGCCTTCCTCAGCTTTAACGCCAACAGCACCCGCTGCGGCTGGTCCAGCACCTGGAGCTGGAACAGACTTGATATAACCCAGCATAGCGTCAATTTCCTTATCGGTTAAAGAAGGAAACTGGTTCATAGCCGTTTTATTGTACTCGATGTACAGATTATTGGCGTAGGCATCTCCGGTTTTCAAGAATGCAGCACTGTTCCTGATCCAGGAATAAAGTTTGGCTTTATCAGGCCAGCGGTCTTCCACCCCAGCCAAAGCTGGACCGGTTAACTTCTTATGAACCGCATGACAGGCGGCACAATTGGTCTGAAACAGGGTCTTTCCATCTTGTGCATTTACTGAGGTACCCATAAAAAGGCTCAGGAAAAGGATGGCTCCGGTAAAATAGGTTTTGGCGAAACGTTTTATAGAAATCATTTTCACAAACGTGGTTCTTGGTGTGGAAAAATATCCGTGAACGGGTGCAAAAATATGACAGGAAGCTGACAAAAACGCAACCTTTAAAAATTTTTTTTATCCTTATCTGGCCTGCGTTTCAGCAGATTGGGAATTATTTGTTAGAAATACTGTGCAACATTTGCAATAGAAATCAAAAAAACATTCATTTCGTTTTCAGTAAAGTTTACTCAACTTTTTGTGCCATTTTTGGTGCATGTTTAAACGCATGAAGGAAAAATGGGGGGTAACTGCTTCCCAATTTGTTATCATTTTCATAGTTTTTGGCTTAACAGGCACAACTACCGCGGTACTCACCCGTTATGTAACCAATTGGCTGGGTATGGATGCCACTACCTTCTGGCTGTGGAAACTTCTGCTCCGATTAGGTATGTTACTGATTGGTTATCAGGTAATTCTACTTACTTATGGTGCCCTTTTAGGTCAGTGGGCTTTTTTCTGGAAATATGAGAAGAAACTTTTGAAGAAGTTAGGGATCTGGAAGGGAGAATCTAATCCTGGACTAACAAATGCATCCATTACAATCCCTAAACCTCAAAGCGGGAAGTTTACCCATATTGCCATTTTTGCTTCAGGTGCTGGCAGCAATGCAGACAAAATAATCAGCCATTTGCAAACACATCCTTCTATAAAAGTTTCCCTGATAGTATGCAATAAAACAGGCGCTGGTGTCATCAACATTGCTAATAACAATGGAATTCCTGTATTGATGATTGAGAAAGAGCCATTTTTTAGGGGCGATGGCTATATTTCCCAACTGAAAAAATATGGGATAGATTTTATTGTTTTAGCAGGATTCTTATGGAAGATCCCGGAAACTTTGCTAAAGGCTTATCCCAAACAAATCATCAATATACACCCGGCTTTATTACCCAAATTTGGCGGCAAGGGGATGTATGGCCAATATGTGCATGAAGCAGTGATTGCTGCCGGTGAAAAAGAAAGTGGCATCACTATTCATTATGTGAATGAACATTTTGATGAAGGCGAAATAATTTTTCAGGCGAAATGTCTGGTAGATGGTAATGAAACAGCCGCATCCCTTGCGCAAAAAATTCATTTACTGGAGCACCAATATTTTCCAGGCATTGTACAAAAAATACTGGAGTAAATAGCTTCTAATTTCTTTTCTGGATGCTGTTAAGCAGTAATTCTTTAAATGTATATTTTGTTTTCTACCCATTGTTTAAGAACTTGATGGCAAATTGATGCCTTATGAGAAAAATGATACTTCTGATTGCCTTAGCTGCTTTTTTACAGGGTACCCCTATACAAGCACAGGTTTTAAAACCCGGTGTTCCTGAACAAAATGGATTTTCAACCGAACGTTTGCAAAGAATAGATAAACTGGTTCAGCAATACATAGACAGTAACTGGATTGCGGGAGCCATCGCTATTGTTGCGCATAATGGCACCATCGTTTACCACAAAGCCATTGGTTATGACGACAAATCAACCAATAAACTTTTACAG
>CALRUV010000094.1:0-12952 GCA_943371455.1 Chitinophaga pinensis
ATACTCACAACCTCTCCGGTATCTTCATCCACAAAATCTTCTACCCATGTTCTTAAAACACGTGCAGCTAATTTCTTGCCTACCTGGTGAGCCAATGATTTTTTATCTGCCTTGATCTCGTCGGCCATACCAAAGAGTTCCAGGATGTCCTTATCGGTTTCAAAACCTATAGAACGTAACAAAGTAGTTACCGGGAATTTTTTCTTACGATCGATATATGCATACATCACATTGTTAATGTCTGTAGCAAACTCCATCCAGGCTCCTTTAAAAGGGATCACCCTTGCAGAGTAGATCCTGGTTCCGTTAGGGTGGATAGACTGACCAAAGAATACACCGGGTGAACGGTGCAACTGAGATACCACCACACGCTCAGCGCCATTAATTACAAAGGTTCCACGGGGTGTCATGTAAGGGATATTTCCTAAGAATACATCCTGAACGATGGTCTGGAAATCCACATGCTCCTCATCATTACAGCTCAAACGAAGTTTGGCTTTCAGGGGAACAGCGTAAGTAAGACCACGCTCCATACATTCTTCAATAGTGTAACGTGGCGGATCAATAAAATAATCCAGGAACTCCAGCATGAAAATGTTACGGGTATCCGTGATAGGAAAGTTTTCCTTGAATACGCGGAACAGCCCTTCCACATTACGTTTGTCGGGCGTTGTTTCTAACTGAAAAAATTCTCTGAAAGATTCTAACTGAATGTCGAGAAGGTCAGGGGCATCCGCTAAATGTTTGGTTTTTCCGAAGCCGACCCTGTTGTTCAATGTAGTTGTAGACATATGTGTGAAAACCGGTTTTTGTGCGAAAAATAATTGGGGAGAATTAAGATTCTCTTAACGTACAATCGGCTCATTCACCATTCAAACAAAAATGATAAAAATGTCCACCCGCTAATTAGCCCAAAATTAAGGATGGCAAAGGTAAGGATTGGGCGGAAAATTAAAAAACAAATTTTGGACCAAATACCTGTTTTGTGGAAAAACAATGGATTTCTAACAAAAAAAGGCCGTAAAATCCAAATTTGAGCCCGGATTGGGAGATTTTAAAGGGAACTGCAGCTATTAGTCTATCTTTTTTGTAGGTCTTAATAAAAAAAATCCGATAAGCAAGCTTACCGGATTTTTTTATCATTGTTAGGTTGAATTATTTTACTTCAACTTCTGCACCTGCATCTTTCAGCTTAGCTACTAATTCATCAGCTTCTGCTTTAGAAACGCCTTCTTTTACGGCTTTAGGAGCACCGTCAACTAAGTCTTTTGCTTCTTTCAGTCCAAGACCGGTTAATTCTTTAACTAGTTTAACAACGCCCAATTTGCTTGGTCCGCCGCTAATCAGGATAACATCGAATGATGTCTTTTCTTCAACAGCAGCAGCGCCACCGCCATCTCCGCCAGACATTACAACTGCAGCAGCAGCTGGTTCGATACCGTAATCAGCTTTCAATACATCTGCTAATTCCTGAACTTCTTTTACTGTTAAGCCTACTAATGTTTCGGCTAATGCTTTTACGTCTGCCATGTGTTTAAATTTTTTCCGTCTTCATTTCTGCTTTCGCGATCCGACGGAGGGTTTAAAAAAATTTGATCCTATTAATGTGAGAATTTGAAAATTTGAAAATTTGAAAATTTCCAAAACCAGCATCTCAGTTAATCCTTTTTTTGAAGCTTTAATCATGTGCCATAATCAAATTAACACACTTTCAAATTTTCAAATTATTCTGCTACTGCTCCTTCCGCCTGCTTCTCATGATGGTGCAATAATGCAGCCAGTACACGTTTAGCTGGAGATTGTAACAATCCGATCACTTCACCAATCAATTCATTCTTAGTCTTGATTTGCGTTAACGCTTTCAGGTTAGTATCTCCGGTGTAGATATCACCATTGATAAAAGCTGCTTTCAACACTGGCTTATCGCCATTGCTTGATTTGCGGAAAGAACTGATGATCAAAGCTGGTTCTTTGGGGTTTTCAGAGAACATCAGGGCGGTCACATTATTCAGCGACTCATAAATACCTGCATATTTTTCTGCATCCAGAGACTCCAAAGCTTTACGGATCAGGGTATTCTTGGCCACTTTCATTTCAACTTGTTTATCAAAACAAGTACGACGAAGGGTAGAAACCTGCGCTACCGTTAAAGATTCTGTATCGGTGATATAAAAGTTATTATACTGAGAGAACTTGCCTTTCAGGATTTCGATAACTTCATTTTTTTGGTCTTTTGTCATAACTAATATTTTTATCAACCCGGGTCATCTCCTCTTGCATTGCTGCAAAAAAATCACCAGGATTAGTTCATTAATGATTTGGTGTCTAATGTGATACCAGGGCTCATCGTACTTGCCATGCTAACACCTTTCAGGTAAATACCTTTGGCAGAAGATGGTTTCAGTTTGATGATCGCATTGATCAGTTCTGCACTGTTTTCTGCAAGCTTATCGGTAGAAAAAGATACGCGACCAACAGAAGCATGAACGATACCCGCTTTATCAACTTTAAAAGCGATCTTACCACCTTTCACTTCATTTACAGCAGCAGCTACATCATTGGTAACAGTTCCTGTTTTAGGATTCGGCATCAGGTTACGTGGTCCTAATACCTTACCCAGTTTACCAATTTTAGGCATCACAGATGGGGTGGCAATGATCACATCAATATCAACCCAACCACCTTCAATTTTAGTGATGAACTCATCCAAACCTACAAAATCAGCGCCCGCTTCTTTAGCAGCTGCTTCTTTATCAGGTGTACATAATACCAACACTTTTTTGGTTTTACCGGTACCATGTGGAAGAGATACGGTTCCACGAACCTGCTGATCAGCTTTCTTAGGATCCACACCCAAACGGATATGCAGATCTACAGAACTATCAAATTTTGTACAATTAATTTCTTTTACCAGTGCAGATGCATCTTTCAGGGAATAAACTTTGTTCTTATCCACCTTAGTTACTGCTACTTTTCTTTTTTTAGTAAGTGACATTTTCTAATGTTGTTAAGTCCACCTTGCTGATGCTTCGGCGGACAAGGTGAATAATTAGTTTTCCCAAGGCGCTTTACCATCAACAGTGATACCCATACTGCGTGCAGTACCGGCTACCATGCTCATAGCGCTGTTCAATGTAAAGGCATTTAAATCAGACATCTTGTCTTTGGCAATAACCTCAACCTGATCCCAACTTACTTTACCTACTTTCTGACGGTTACTTTCCTTGGAACCGGTAGTGATTTTTGCAGCTTCCATTAACTGAACGGCTGCTGGAGCGGTTTTGATGACAAAGTCGAACGACTTGTCAGTATAAACGGTGATCAAAACAGGAACTACTTTTCCCATTTTGTCCTGGGTTCTTGCATTGAATTGTTTGCAGAACTCCATAATGTTCACACCCTTAGAACCGAGTGCAGGGCCTACCGGAGGCGCAGGATTGGCTTGACCGCCTTTCACCTGCAGCTTCACGAAGCCAGAGATTTCTTTTGCCATGTTTTTAGATTTAATTGGTAATAGCGTCTCGCCTTATGGCTCGACTCCCAAATTCAATCATTCTTTTTCTAAAGAACTTTTGGGGCGGCAAAGGTAAGGGAAAGGAATTAGAAGTCAAAAGTTAGGAGTGAAAAGTTGTAAATTAATTTCTAGTTTCTACTTCTTAACTTTTAACTGATTGATTATCAATAATGATACCGGCATTGCAAAATATAAATAGCATCCGCTTCTACCCTATAAACCAATCGGAGTTTCAGGTTAATCCGCCTCGACTAAAATCACTTCAGGTTCTCTTTTAATGCTTCTGGTTTACCAGTGCCTTCAAATGGTGTTTGCATTGATTCTTTGATCAGGGCATTGATCTTTTTGAGTGTGGATTGATCGTTCATTTGCCAGTAAACATAATCCTCCCAGGCACCAGACATGTATACGATCTTCATAACTCAACCAATTCCTGTTCCTTCCCTTTGCCCTTTTCGAACTCCTCTACAGCTGATAATAAACGGGCTGCATTTTTAGGGGATTTTAAGAGGTAAAAGGTTTCCATGATACTGTCGTAGTCAGATTGAGACAATACCACCACATTCTCTCCCTTCGTTCTTGTAACGAACAATGGGCTATGGCTTTTAAAAACTTCATCTAAATAAGATTTCAGTTTTAAACGAAAGTCTGAATAAGAAGTAATTATGAAAGTGAATTTATAGAAAGTTGCAATTATTGTACAATATTTAGTACAATTAATTCGATTTTAATGGAATGAGAATGCTTCTATTAAAGAATACTAGATATGAAAACGATGAATTAACCAAAAAAGAAATACAGACTTGCGATTTGTAACCTCATATTCAATATTTTGCCCTTTTAAGTGATAGATAAATATGACGAATACTCCCCGACTCAAATGGAAATTAGCGCAAAATTTGGAATACAATTGGTGGCAACGATATTTAAGAAACAAAGATGTATCGGAATATATTCAAAATAAGACGAATTATTGGAACAAAATACTCAATACCATTGCTGATTGCTTGCCTGCATTGCATGGCAAGCAAATTTTGGATGCCGGTTGCGGACCTGCCGGTATTTTTATTGCGCTGAAAAACAATGAGGTAACTGCCTTAGACCCCCTGTTACATAAGTACAAAGAATTACCGCATTTTATGCCGGATCAATTTCCATGGACAGGTTTCATTAATAGTTCAATTGAACTTTTAAACGAAACAGAAAAATATGATCTGATCTTTTGCATGAATGCTATCAACCATGTGAATGATATTGATCTATGTTATAAAAATCTTTCCCGAGCATTAAAGCCGGGTGGTTTTTTGATTATTTCAACTGATGCACATAGTAGCCAACTACTTAAGAAAATTTTCCAAGCCATACCGGGTGATATGTTACACCCCATTCAACTAGATATAGATGAATACCAACATTTTTTAAAACAATCATCATTAGAAATAATAAAAAATATCCTTTATAAGAAAGAGCGAATTTTTCATTATTATATAACCATTGCTAAAAAAGTAGAATTGGTATAAATCATTATTCCTCCTTGGTTTCTAGAAATAGTTTACTTTAAAAAAAATCACTTTTCTCGTACGTTAAATTAGCAACTAGTAAATTGTTACTGCAAAAAAAAGCCATCCTAAAGGATGGCTTTAAAATATGATTGAGAAAGAATTAGCTTATTTTCTCTACCTGCATATAACTCAATTCTACTGGCGTTGAACGTCCGAAGATCTTTACTGTAACTTTCAATTTCTTCTTCTCATCATTCACATCTTCGATCACACCATTGAAATCGTTGAATGGTCCTTCGATGATCTTGATGGTTTCGCCAACAATGAAAGGTTCACTCATGGTTACACCCTGATCATTCATCTCATCCACCTTACCCAGCATCTTATTCACTTCACTTTTACGTAGTGAGATAATATTTCCTTTAGATCCCTTACCATCAGTAAGAAAGTGCATTACATTGCTGATATTACTGATATGCTGTACAATATCGTCTGTTAATTTACCATCCAGTACTTCCATCATTACATAGCCGGGGAAATAGTTCTTTTCGCGCATTACTTTCTTACCGTTCTGCACCTTATACACCTTTTCCATCGGTAAGAAAATCTGCTTGATGATCTCCTGCCAGCCACTGCGAATAATATCTTTATCCAAATATTCTTTCACCTTGCGCTCTTTACCACTTACCACGCGCAACACGTACCATTTGGTTTCTGCCAGTGGCGCGGCGCTTTCTACCCCTGCTGTTTCAATAATTGCTGGTTCCATGCTGTTTTACTTAAATAATGAATAAATCAGCTTCAACAATTGGTTGCTGGAAAAATCCATCATCCAAACCATCGCTGTAATGATTACGGTAGCCACCAATACTATAAGGGTACTTTGCTGCAATTGAATCCAGCTGGGCCAGGTCACTTTCTCCACTAACTCGCGGTAACTCTCTTTAAAATAGGTTGTAATCTTATTCATAAACCAATTTGAAAATTTGAAAATTTGAAAATTAAAACCAATCCAAAAATTTGAAGTTTCATTTTCAAATTTTCAAATGATCACCTTTTCAAATACTGTCCACCTTCGCTGAAGCTTCGGCGGACTAAGCACGGGCACTAGGATTCGAACCCAGATCGAAGGTTTTGGAGACCTTAATACTAACCGTTGTACGATGCCCGTAGATAACCCCTAGATCCCTTGAAGGGGAGTTAAGAACTATGTTATAATACAAAGTACTTAGGGATTAGCTAAGTACTTTGTATTAGTAAAGATATATAAACTTTTCCATGCCCCCTTCAGGGGTTGGGGGTTTATTTAATGATCTCAGTAACCTGACCAGCACCTACTGTACGTCCACCCTCACGGATAGCGAATTTCAATCCTTTCTCCATAGCGATGGGTTGGATCAATTTAACAGTAAGACCGATATTATCACCAGGCATTACCATTTCAGTTCCAGCAGGCAGTGTACACTCACCTGTTACGTCTGTAGTACGGAAATAAAACTGAGGACGGTATTTGTTAAAGAAAGGAGTATGACGACCGCCTTCTTCTTTGCTCAATACGTAAACCTCACCTTTGAATTCTGTATGCGGGGTAATAGAACCTGGCTTACAAATTACCATTCCACGACGGATATCTTTTTTCTCAATACCACGTAATAACAGACCTGCGTTATCACCGGCTTGACCTTCATCCAATAATTTCTTGAACATTTCTACTCCAGTTACTGTAGATACCAAAGGAGCATCCATTAAACCTACAATCTCAACACCTTCACCCACTTTAATGATTCCACGCTCGATACGACCAGTTGCAACAGTACCACGACCAGTGATAGAGAATACATCTTCTACAGACATCAGGAAAGCCATATCAACCGGACGAGGAGGCAATGGAATATAAGTGTCAACTGCTTCCATCAGTTCGTCTATTTTAGCAATCCATTTTGGATCTTCAGCCAAAGCACCTGTAGCAGAACCTTGAATAATTGGTGTATTATCACCATCGAATCCATAAGAAGTCAGCAATTCACGAACTTCCATTTCTACCAGTTCTAACAATTCAGGATCATCAACTAGGTCAACCTTGTTCATAAATACAACAATACGAGGAACACCTACCTGACGAGCAAGCAGGATATGCTCTTTGGTTTGAGGCATAGGACCATCAGTAGCCGCAACTACCAGGATAGCACCATCCATCTGAGCAGCACCAGTAATCATATTCTTCACATAATCGGCGTGTCCTGGACAGTCAACGTGTGCATAGTGACGATTAGCAGTTTGGTACTCAACGTGAGCAGTATTGATAGTGATACCACGCTCTTTTTCTTCGGGAGCACCGTCAATTTCATCATATTTTTTAGCAACATTACCCATTCCCTTTTTAGACAAGATCATTGTAATAGCTGCGGTTAAAGTAGTTTTACCATGGTCAACGTGACCAATGGTACCTACGTTTACGTGAGGTTTTTCCCTCTTAAAGGTCTCTTTTGCCATTTTTATCGGTTTTTAGTTGTGTTTTAAAAAATTATAGGTCTTATAAGACCACGGTTATTGTTTACTTTTTGCTACCCTTTAATAAAATCTCTCACTGTTCTATTTTGAGCCGTTAGTGAGAATCGAACTCACGACCTTCCCGCCAAAGGCGGGATGCACTTCACACAATTTGCATTGTGTTTTATTTTCGATTCTCTTACTATATCAGAGCCGTTAGTGAGAATCGAACTCACGACCTTCCCGCCAAAGGCGGGATGCACTACACACAATTTGCACTGTGTTTTATTTTCGATTCTCTTACTATATCAGAGCCGTTAGTGAGAATCGAACTCACGACCTCATCCCTACCAAGGATGTGCTCTACCCCTGAGCTACAACGGCTTTTATAGTCAGGAGTTAGAAGTTATCAGTCTGGTAAATCATCCGGAACTCCAGACTCCAGACTTCTGACTTCTAACTAACTACAGAGCGGAAGACGAGGGTCGAACTCGCGACCTATAGCTTGGAAGGCTATCGCTCTACCAATTGAGCTACTTCCGCTTTTTTAATTTGATCCCGCTAATGCAGGAGAAAATGTGGCAATTTGAAAATTACCATTATTTTAAAATTCCCGTTTACAAAGAACTAATACTACAATCATTTTCAAATTTTCTCCCGATGTAGCGGGATCAAATTTGAACAGACCGCCTGCGCTGAAGCTTGGCTGGTCGAGACCGCCTTCGCTGAAGCTACGGCGGTCGAGTGGGCAGAGTAGGGTTCGAACCTACGTACACGTGAGTGAACAGATTTACAGTCTGTCGCCTTTAACCACTCGGCCATCTGCCCTGAACTTAGTTAGGAGTTAAAAGTTAAAAGTATGGAGTTGAACCTTACTATTAACTTTTAACTATTCACTATTGACTTCCAAGAGCCGAAGATGGGACTCGAACCCGCGACCTGCTGATTACAAATCAGCTGCTCTACCAACTGAGCTACTTCGGCATATTTGGTTTGGAAAACCAGTTTAAAGTGGGAGAAATACAGCATTCTTATAAATACTTATGCTTCAATACTTGCTCCAAAATTCCAAAATACAAAGAACTCTCCTATTTTTCAGGACGGCAAAGGTAATGGAAAACTTAATTCGGCAAAATTTTGAAATGAAATTTTTCAGGTAGTTTTCAACAGGTTTTCATTATAGCCTGAAATCGTGCCATTCCCATAGAATAATATTTCTTAATAACCCAATAATCATAAGGGTTTGCGGGCGAGAGGGTCTTAATACAAAAAGGCTCCCTTTTTTAAAGGAAGCCTTTTTGTTAAGCTGCTAATTTTTCTTTTTTTCGTTTTATTTGTGAAACAACTGATTCCATCGCACTGTCAAAAGATTCTTCGAAGGATTTAGAAGAAGCTTTTGCAAAAAAATCATGTTTTGGAACATGAACATTGATTTCCACTACTTTGTCCTTAATCGTATGCACCACATTGTCTAATTTCAGAAAAACATCCACTTTTAGGATTTTGTCGTGAAAAGTGTTTAGTTTTTCCAATTTCCGAGTTACATACTCAACTAATTTGTCATCTGCATCAAAGTGCACATTTTGAATGTTAACGTTCATAACAACGCAAGTTAAACGGTGAAAAAATATATTTGAAAGAACTTGTTTACTGCTAAAAGATGTAGTACTTATTTCCCTTCCATCTTTACTTACAAGTTACACCAAATCTTAAGAAAAAAGAAAAATCAAGCCCTTTTTTTTGAAAGTTTATGATTGTATTACCAACTCAGGCTTTGGGATGTGCTTTCTTAAAAACATCTTTCAATTTTTCGATAGTATTATGCGTATATACCTGCGTTGCTGCCAAACTGCTATGTCCCAGCAAATCCTTTACAGCATTGAGGTCTGCCCCATTATTCATTAAATGAGTGGCAAAACTATGACGAAGTATATGCGGACTTTTTTTCCGGATGGTAGTTACTTTAGAGAGGTGTAACTTTACAAAAGAATACACCTGTTTTGCCTGAAGCGGCGCACCCTTTTCATTTACAAATACCCGATCTGAACCCGTTTGCAAAACAGGTTTTTCTTTAAGATAAGATTGCAGATCAGTCATTAATTCAGTAGCAATTGGTATGATCCTTTCCTTATTCCCTTTGCCCAATACTTTTAACTGGCTATTGGAATTATCCAACTGCGATTCTTTGAGGTTGATGAGCTCACTTAAGCGCATTCCGGTTTGGTAAAAAACCTGTAGTACCAGTTTCTCGGTTCTGCCCTTCCAATCATCAGAAAAATCAATCAATTCCAGTAAAGTATGCATGTCTTTTTCATCCACAAAAACAGGCAACCGCTTATTTATTTTAGGTGCACTAATAGTAAGCATGGGGGATTGCTGTAATCTGCCGGCTTTCATTTCATATTTAAAGAAAGAACGTAGAGTAGAAATTTTACGATTGATGGATTTTGAGCTTATTTCATCTTCCTTTATCTCGGCCAACCAACTTCTGATGAACACGGGGGTAATATCTGTAATAGTGGCTGTTTCAAACTGACTGGCCAAATAGGCCAGGAACTGCTCTAAATCGTTCTGATAGGCAATAATGGTGTGCTGCGAGTACCTTTTTTCGAATTTCAGGTAATCCAGAAATGGCTGTATTTGTAAATACTGGGTTATGGACATAAAAAAAGTAGCCTAAAGTTAGTAAACTAAGGCTACTCTGATATATTCAGGCTTAAAAGAAGGACTATCCTTCTATTTTGCCGCTGGCAATGCTTTGCTTGTAGATTGCTTTCAGAACCTGTCCGCGACGAACGACAGAAGGTTTGATAAAGGCCTGACGCTCCCTTAACTGAAGTAAAGTTTTACTTTTTTCAAACTTTTTCTTGTACTTCTTAAGCGCCTTGTCTATGTTTTCGCAGTCTTTAGAATCGATGATTAGCATAATGATAATACCTCCTCAGGTGTTTTTAGGACGGCAAAGATAGTATTTGCCATGAAAATACCAAAGGATTTTTAAAATTCTCTGTAACCAATTAGGGATCAAAAAGAAATACTACCCTAAATACCTTTATTCATTGCTGATTTTAGCATTTCAAAATTAACTTGCACCCATGTTTACAGGCATAATAGAATCTACCGGCAAATTGGTAGCCTTGGAAAAAAATGGCACCAATATTAGTTTTTGGGTTAGCTCTCCGCTTTCAAATGAGCTTAAGATCGATCAAAGTGTTAGTCATAATGGCGTTTGCCTAACCGTGGAAGCCATAGAAAACAACACACACAAGGTTACTGCTATTGCAGAAACCCTTCGCAAAACCAACCTATCGCAATGTACTATTGGCAGTACCCTAAACATAGAAAGGTGCATGCACATGAATGGCAGAATTGATGGGCATATCGTTCAGGGACATGTTGACTGTACAGCCATTTGCAAAAAGCGTTTAACATTGGAAGGCAGTTGGGAATTTGTTTTTCAATTCCCTGAAAATTTTGCCCCATTGATCATTGAGAAAGGTTCTATTGCTGTAAATGGCACCAGCCTAACCTGTTTTGATATTGGTAAGGACCAGTTTACAATAGCTGTGATCCCCTATACCTATGAACATACCAATATCCATGAAATTAAGGAAGGGTCTGTAGTTAATATCGAATTTGATCTTTTAGGGAAGTATGTGCAAAGGAGGTGGGAATTGCAGAGGGGTTGAGGGTTGATTCGGAGTCACCTATTCATTTCGAACGCAGCGTAGCGAAGTGAGAAATCTTACGCAACCCTACCTGTCATTTCGAACGCAGCGTAGCGAAGTGAGAAATCTCACTCATAGCATGGGATTTCTCACCCACTGAAGTGGGTTCAAAATGACACTAACTAAGAAGTTATTGACTTCCCTTTTAAAGCCCCGCTAACAGCTTCATCCATGGCTCTTTCGGCAAAGGGGCGGGTATATTCATTAAGTGCATCAATTTTGGCATATACCAGGTCTTTATCATCCATGGTAATGGCCATTTGTAATGCCTGTATATGATTTGCAGTAGTTAGTAATTCTTCCTGATTAAGTAGTTGCGGATTTTTTGCGATGAATTTTTCTGTTGCCTGCAAGATCTGCTCCCCTTCTGTTCTGGCTTCTACCAAAACCCGGATTTTCATATCATCTTTGGCATGTGCAATACTGTCCTGCAGTCTGGCTTCTACTTCTTCATCGGTTAAGCCATATTGAGGTTTCACTTCTATGAACTGTTCCACCCCACTGCGCAATTCTTTTGCACGTACCACCAGAATACCATCTGCATTGATCAGAAAACTGATATCAACTTTTGGTAAACCTGCAGGCATTCCGGGGATCCCTTTGAAACTAAATTCAGCCAGTTTACGGTTATCTTTTACCAGGTCTCGCTCGCCCTGGAAAACAGCTATGCGCATATCGGATTGTCCGTCTTTATGCGTGGTATATTGTCTTCCAGCTTTTGTGGGAATTTTTGCATTTCTTGGTATCAATACATCCATCAATCCTCCCATGGTTTCAATACCCAGACTTAAAGGCGTAATATCCAATAACAACACATCCTTATTATTTCCTGCCAATATATCTGCCTGTACAGCAGCACCCAATGCTACCACTTCATCAGGGTTAACACTATCGTTTACCTGCTTACCAAAAAATGCACTAACCCTTTCCTTTACATATGGTACACGCGTACTTCCGCCTACCATTACAATGGTATCAATGTCTTTGATGGTAAGGCCTGCATCTTTGATAGCCTGTACACAGGAATCGATAGTCTTATCCAGTAAGGGTTTGATCAGTTCTTCAAAAGCAGGTTTTGTAATGGCCAAATGATCTCCATTCCATTCGGTTGTAAAAGTATCTTCCTTACTTAACTGTTTTTTTGCCTCTTCTGCACGTAAACGCAAACCCTGAGAAAGTGCCTGGTTCTGTTTCAGCTCATCCTGTGTAATTCCCGATTCTTTCATCCAATATTCTACAATGGCCCTATCCATATCGTCTCCTCCTAAATAGGTATCTCCATTGGTGCTCAATACTTCAAATATACCATTGCTGATCTTAAGAATAGAGATATCAAAAGTTCCGCCACCTAAATCATATACGGCAATTGTTTTCTCTTCTTCTTTATGTAAACCTAGACCATAGGCCAAACTGGCTGCGGTGGGTTCATTGATAATTCGCAATACATCCAGTCCTGCCAGCTTGCCTGCATCCCTTGTTGCCTGTCTTTGCGCATCGTTGAAATACGCAGGCACTGTGATCACTGCTTTTGTAACGGGCGTTTTTAAAATATGTTCGGCTCTTTGTTTTAACTCTTTCAATATGCAGGTAGACAAATCAATAGGCGAATAGAACCTATCGCCTACCTGAACTTTTACCAGGCTGTCCTTATCATCATCCAAAACTTTGAAAGTGAAATAATCAGCATGTTCTTTTAAATCCTTGTAACTTTTACCCAT
>CALRUV010000095.1:0-12908 GCA_943371455.1 Chitinophaga pinensis
TAACCAATTGGTTTTTTATCGGGGTTGCTTTGATCAATCCATAAGGCAAGATGTTTTTCAAGAGACGCTTGGTTTGTTACTTGTACCATTTCTCCTGCTTCTTCCATAGAACGGTACCACTGCAACTGACCCTGGGTTTGTGCCCATGCCTGTTCGGGCGACTGCCATCCTTTTAGTTTACTTTCTTTACTAACATAACGTGCAATTTGTGTAGCCACTACTAACCCTATATTTCCTTTGCGTAATTCCGGAAAGGCAACCGTACCATTGGTTCTGTCGGGTTTATCCGTCATACCCGCTTCTCTTCCCCTTATTTCATGAACAGGTAAACGCAGGTCACGGTTCCATTCCATGGCATTCATGCTAAGGTCTAGGTGTGCGTCTATGATGAACATATAGCGTTGATTTTTGCAATGAAACTTAAATCGTAATTTTTCTTGCTCTTGCAATTACTTTCCAGTGATCAACCACTTCATTATTTTCAACAATGACGGCGTTGTCATATAATGCAACTGTTGGACAAACATGCACCGGAACCCCATACAATACATCGCCTACTTTCCAGTTATTCTTTTCAGGTAATTTTAAAACAAGGTGTTCTTCACTTTGCGAATAGGGTACTGCTTCAGGCGCATTCAGAAAATGTACACGTGGTAAAGGGTTTTCAGCGGCTACAGATTTATGGCCAAGATCAGTACAAACTGTTTGTTCATCAATTACCGAAATGATTCTGGTTATAACCAATGCTGCATATTCAAAGGGTTCATCGGGTACGATGTGTTTGTAGCCCCAGTCCCAGAAAACAAAAGTGCCCGGGCTATATTGTACGCCTTTTCTTTTGGTATGTGTAGGAAAGGAAGGGGAACCACCAATCACAATCTGTATTTTTCTATTGGCTATAGATTCCATTTGTTGATGTAGGGCTTCTACTTGTGAAAATCCTTCATCTGACCTTTGTTGACGGATGGTGAAATCGGTGTCTCTGATATGTCCATCATACGCGTGTAACCCAATCACACGAATACTTTCCATTGCTAAGCATTCTTGGAAAAGTTGAAAGGCCTGAGCAACTTTTATACCAGATCTATTCATGCCAATATTCAAATCAATATATACTTGCATCCTTTCTCTCTCTTGTGTGAATAAGGAAGAAAGTATTTTTACAGTTTCTAAATTATCAATGATACAAGTAAAATGTGTATTCGGGAATTTTTTAACCAGTTGCAATAATCGATCAGCTTTTGTGCCAACGGGTTGGTGAGCCAATAGTACATCAGGAGTCTGAATCATACCAAGCATTTCAGCTTCTGCAATGGTGGCACATTTAAATTTATTGATGCCAGCATCCAGCATCATTTGGCAAACTTCTGCTATCTTATTTGTTTTAACATGTGGCCTCACAAAATCGGCACTCCCGGCCATCTGAATCAATTTATCAATATTTTCTTTAACCCTTTGCTTATAAATGATAAGCGAAGGGCTGTCAATATTTTCAACAAGACTAATCTGGTACCAATCCATTCTAATGATATTTATAGAATCTAATAATTCTTTTTAATTACAACGCCTCATCGCAAACTCTGCCCCTCCTTTTCTCTGCGGTAAAAAAACTCACTAATAATTTCAAAGCAACAAAAACTTTCGCTGTTTAAAGCCTCTTTAATCTGCTGCATTCAATTCAAACATCACTTCTATTTCTACAGGAATATTATTGGGTAAGGATCCCATGCCAACAGCACTTCTAACACCAATACCCTTATCTTCTCCCCATACGGCTGCAAAGAGTTCACTGCAACCATTGATCACATAGGGATGTTTTTCAAAATCTGCCGTACAGTTTACCATACCCAATACTTTTATCACACGCTTAATTTTATTGAGTGAACCTAGTTGTTCTTTGATGGTAGCAAGAATGGCCAGGCCTACCTGTCTGGCAGCCAGCTTGCCTTCGTCCATATCCATATCTTGTCCTACCCGTCCAATGATCAGCGTGCCATCTTCTTTCAACGTTCCATGGCCTGATACCAGCACATGGTGTCCGTCTACCAATAAGGGTTTATAAACACCTAATGGTTTTGGTGCAGGAGGGAGATTCAGTTTAAGTACTGCAAAATTTTCTTCGGGGGTCATTGGATGATTTTTATGGTTAAATAAAATAGTTGAGTATAAATACGCCGATTAGTCCAATCACTGAAACAATGGTTTCCATGATACTCCAGGTTTTGATGGTTTCCTTAACAGAAAGGTTAAAATATTCTTTGAACATCCAGAATCCGGGATCATTCACATGCGAAAACATCAAACTTCCCGCACCGGTAGAAAGTACCATCAATGCTGGATTTACACCTGATGCCGCCACCATGGGTGCTACTATGCCTGCTGCTGTTAGTCCTGCTACCGTTGCCGACCCTATACTCACCCTGATGATAGCAGCAATGGTCCAGGCTAATAATAGTGGGTGAACTGCTAAATGTGTTAATGGCTGAATTAATTCACTACTGATATTTGTGTCGGTAAGAATTTGTTTGAAAGCCCCGGCCCCGGCTATTATGAGCAGGATATAAGAAATATCTTTCACAGCATCACCCATGGGTGCCATGATGGCTTTGATCTTTTTACCTTGTCGAATCCCTAAGGTATAGATCGCAATTAATAAAGACAATAACATGGCAATAGAAGGTTCTCCAATGATGTGCAGAAGGGTAGTAAAAGTATTTTTTTCGGGGACCAACACTTTTGCTAGTGTGTCTGCAGCGATAAATATAACGGGTAAAAAAGCAGCAGACATACTGGCTAACATGCCCGGCTGTTCTGCTTCCGGTACGGAATGATTGGTAAAAATTTCTAAGGGTTTGTTGGTATATTTTTTTAGTGTAACTGAAAAAAATGGACCTGCTATAATAATAGCTGGTATCACAATTATGAAACCATATAAAAGCGTTAGGCCCATGTCTGCATGAAACTGTTCTGCCAAAGCTACAGGTGATGGGTGCGGTGGTAAAAATCCATGTGTAACGGATAAGGCCGCCAATGTAGGTAAGCCCAGGTATACTGCAGGGATCTTGTATTTATCTGCAACTGTGATCACCAATGGAACCAGTAATACAAAGCCGACACCATAAAAAAGCGGGATGCCTACAATGAAGGCGGTTAATACCAGTGCCCACTGAATATGCTTGATACCAAATGCTTTGATAAGACCGGAAGAGATCCTGTCGGCAGCACCACTATCTGCTACCAGTTTTCCTAACATTGCTCCGGTACATAAAATGATCAACAGTGAACCCATCAGATCGCCAATCCCTTTTTGTACAGATCCGATCACTTTGCCTATTTCCATGCCCCTGCTTAAGCCGGTAAGGATACATACAATGAGGAATGCGATGAATGGGTGCAATTTTACGGCTGTGATCAATAGAACCAATACCAATACGGCCAGAAGAAGGATGATCAATGTCATATCCAAAATCGTTAGAAGCTAAAGATAAAAGAAAAATACACTGATTGTGGTAACTATCGTCGCTTACTTGGTTTTTCGGTTCTGTAAGTTATTTTTCAGAAGATAAAAAGGTAATTTATACGGGGAATAAATACCTAATTTTTTATCCATGAATTTAAAGTACTTGCCTTACGCAAAACAAGTACTATGAAAGCCATTATTTTTCTCCTATTGATACATGTAAATTTTTACATGCAGGCACAATCGAATCAATATGCCCAAAAATCTTTTCAAACAAAAGTATATGATCACCGCTACGTTCAGCTTCCGCCCTTGTTTCCACAAGGTGTAGATTCCTGTAAAAGATTTTATTTTACGCATTTTTCTGCCCTTGATAGTCTTTTGTATTATGCCATACTTTATGGGGATACGTTGAAATATATTCGGGTATATGTTAGTTTTGAAATTGATCAATATGGTTTTCTTTTTGATCCAAAGCTTTTGAAAGTAGGGGTGACAAGGTATCCCCAATCCTTTAAAACAAAGGATGCCGGCTATCTTACTGAAAATGCGGTCTACCTAGAAAAAGCCATTAAACGCATGCTGAAGCAAATGCCCTTATGGAAACCAGCTTTGCAATATGGTGTTCCTGTTCGGTGTAAGGTGGAGGACTATTTTCAGTTTTGGGTGGGCGAAAAACCGCCTGAGCAGAGCTACTCAGCGAAATGATTTTTCTTAAATAATGTAAGGTACTGGATCAATGTTGTAGAAGACTATCCAGCTTTTTTTGCATCAAAGGAAACTTATCCAGATCATTATGGCTTCCCTTTTTTATCGTGATAAATTCATCACCTGACTTTAGTTTATTTTTTAGTCTGCTTGCATTAATGTAAGGGATCAGCTTATCACCTGTACCATGAAAAATACTCACTGGTGCTGTTACTTTTTCTAAGTATTGATTTGTAGGAAATTTATATTGTAAGATCATATCCAATGGATACATCCATGCAACAAGTCTGATCAAAGAAGTAAAACTGTAATAAGGTGTTTCCAGTATCAGTTTTTTACAATCTCTTACAGAAGCAAGCTGCGCTGCAATACCCGTTCCTATTGACCTGCCATAAATAATGATCTGTGATGGCTGGTATTGTATTCTTGCCATTTTATACAATTGTAAAGCTTCTTCATACAATCCTTTTTCAGAAAGTTTTCCGGTTGATTTTCCGTATCCAGGATAATCGGGCATCCAGACTTCGTAATGGTTTCTGGTAAAATGAATGGCCTTATCTGCATAATGGTTCACATTTTCCTTATTGCCATGAAAATACAATACAATGCCTTTTCTGATAGAATCGGGTACCGTAAATTGAACCAAATGGTAACTTGTGTTTGCGTCAACTAATACTGTTTTTTCAACAAAGGGTTGGTTGAACTTGAATGAGGTACCTGCTGCTATGGCTTTGGGGTGAAAGAATATTTTTTCCTGCAGGTAATAAAATGCGATACCTATCAGGCAATAGATGATGATAACGATCTTGATCCATTTATAAGTTCTTAGCTTTTTTTCCACTTTATAAAGTTAAGCGGGAAACATCAGTACTGTAAAATATCCCTGATGAAGTTATGATACTCCGGATACCCTGGTAAATTATTGTGGCCGCCGCCATGTATCCTGATCAATGTTATTTTATGCGGATTTATTTTTTGTAGTTGCTCACTTTGTCTGATAGGTATCAGCACATCCCTGGTGCCATGAATAATGTAGGTATGACAGTTCACTCGCCTGATCCAATGGTCGGTATGTAAATGGTAACGCAGAAACCATTTGTGCGGCAATAAGGGTAAATATCTTTCCACTACTTTGATAAAACTAAAATAGGGGGCATCCAGTATAAGGTACCTTGGTGTATTATCGGCAGCAATTTTTGTGGCAAAGCCACTGCCCAAACTTCGGCCATAAACCAGTATATGGTGTTCTTGGTATTTTTCTAATAAGCGCTCATATACAAATTGCATATCGGCGAGCATAGCTTTTTCACTTCTTTTACCGGTACTTTTTCCAAAGCCGCGGTAATCTACCAGTATCACATCGTAACCATACCTGTAAAAATCACGGGCGTATTTGGCCCAGCCCTTGATACTGCGGGAATTCCCATGCAGATAAAAAATCAAACCCTTTGGTTCCTTACAATAAAAGTGAAGGCCATTGATGCGGATACCAGGGGCTACATCAAAAAACAATTCTTCAAAGGGAACTTCATAGCGGTATTCAAAATCCTGCGGGAGTTTCTCTGGTTTAAAAATAAATTTTTCCTGCACCAGGTAGGCGATCAATGCAACAACCAAATAACCGATAACGACATATAATAAAATAGCAGGCAATGGAATGATTTACAATTCTCAAGTTCTGTTATTTATTCCAGATTAGATATTGTTTCCCTGTTTAAAGATTTTTTGCCAGGCATCCATACCACCATTGAGGTTGATTAGGTTTGTAAATCCAGCGGTTCTTTCTAATTTTTGAATAGCTATCCAGCTTCTGATACCTTTTTTGCAATAAACAATTACTGGTTTGTTGGTAGGAATTTCGGCAATATGGAGGTGCAGATCGTCTAAAGGAATCAATGTGCCTCCAATATGAAAAGCTTCATGCTCATGGGGTTCACGAACATCTAGCAGAAAAAGATCTTCTTCCTGCATGCGTTTTTGTAAGTCAATGGCATTGATACTCATCATTCCATTTCATTGCCATCATGGTATACCCTGTTCAGATTGAATTGTGTTACAGGTGCTACAATAAGCGGAAACTTTTCTACGGTAACATTACTGGGATCGAGTCCGAAACCTCTTTCTTCACCCAAACTGATTTCTTTGAGCCAAAAATATAATTTCATAACGATTCTTTCCAGGAATGGCAGTTCGTTATCCTGACTTAAATATTTTTCTAAAACGATAAACTGAAAATCGCCCACTACATTGTTTCTTTCCAGACTTTCGTACCTGCTGGTAATATTTACTTCTTTGTTATTTACCAGTTCTTCCACCACTTTCCGGAACATGAGGTTGATTCTTTGTTCTACTCTGAAACCGAGCCTGAATTCTACACGGATAATATCATTGGGGATGATGTGCTCTACTGAGTATTCGCTGGTGTAAGGATCGTCTAATACGTCTACATGCACAAACCAATAGATGTCGGCACGCTTTGGTTTTTTGTTCAGGATGGAATAGATGATTTTATGTTCAATCTCTTTGGGATTATTGGCACTCGTCATATAAACCAGGTGTGTTGCGTATTTAGCAATGCTTTTGTCATTGCTCAATTCCTGGATCATAGGAATATAATGTTCCATCCGAACAAATTCAACATACCTGTTTTTAACTTTTCTACTTTTAAACCAGATATACATAACAGCAAATAAGCCGCCACCTACAATAAGGGTAACATAGCCTCCGTGTAGAAATTTTTCCAGGTTGGCAATCAGAAAAGAAAACTCAATTAAAAAATATACCAGCAGGTATAAATAAATCCAAAGAGGGAAGGTTCGTTTACTTACCAGAAAATTTGCAAAGAGTATAGAAGTACTCATCATACAAAGGGTGATGGCCAAACCATAAGCAGCACCCATATTGGCTGATTTTTGAAAATAGAGTACAATACCCACGCAACCAATAAAGAGCAATAGACTGATGCCCGGAATATATAACTGACCTTTTTCTTCTGTTGGGTAATTGATCTTCATCTTAGGCCAGAGGTTCAGGCGCATCGCTTCACTGATCAGGGTGAAGGAACCGGATATCAATGCCTGGCTGGCAATAACTGCTGCCGTTGTAGCAATAATGATGCCCACGAGTTTGAACCAGTGTGGCATGACCATGAAAAAGGGGTTGAAGCCATTTGCCAGAATTTTAGAGCCATCAGCCAGTAATTCCATCGGTATCATCTGGTTCTTATAATTGGCCAGTAACCAGGCACCCTGTCCCAGGTAATTAATGATGAGGCAAATCTTTACAAATACCCAGGTTGCCCGGATATTACCCCGGCCACAATGCCCCAAATCGCTATATAGAGCCTCTGCCCCGGTGGTACATAGGAAGACGGCACCTAGTAGCCAAAAGCCCTTAGGGTATTTGGTTAGTAATTCTATGGCATAATGGGGGCTTAAAGATTTGAAAATACTTAGGTCATCCATCAAGTGAGAAGAACCCAATACTGCCAGCATACCAAACCAGATAGCCATAATTGGTCCGAACATCCTGCCTATGGATGCTGTACCAAATTGTTGCATAAAGAACAAAAGTGTAATGATACCGATAACTATGGTTACTATGGTTGATTGTTCAATGGTTTTAAAGGAAGGTAATTGCCTTAATCCCTCAATGGCAGAAGTAATGGAAATCGGCGGAGTAATAATACCATCAGCCAGTAATGCAGCGCCACCAAGCATGGCAGGTAATACCAGCCATTTTTTTCGTCTCCTTACCAATGCATATAAACTAAAAATGCCACCTTCACCTTTGTTATCGGCTTTAAGGGTAAGTACCACATATTTCACGGTAGTTTGTAAAGTTAGGGTCCAGATAATACAGGATAGGGAGCCCAGAATCAGTTGCTCTGTTATAGCCCTTCCTGTAATGATCTCATTCAATACATAGAGGGGTGATGTACCGATGTCTCCATAAATTATGCCAAGTGCTATAATAAGCCCTGCAGAGGAAACTTTGTTGATGTTTTTGCTCACAAAAGAGGTATTCGATTTTTGTTAAGATTGCCAGACAAATGTATAAGTAAATTCATTCTCTCCTTTCATTTCTTGCCGGAAGCTGATTCTGAAGTGTAATTACTGTTAATTTAGGGTAAGGTAAGCCTTAGTTACCTTATTTTTGAAGGATAAAACCGGATCGGGAAATGAAAACAATCTTCAAGGTTTATCTTAGTTGCTGCCTTTTTTTAGGCCTGGAATTGAATGCCCAGAAAATAACTTATTCAGAGCCCGATCGTGATGATCCCCGCACTTTAAATTTTGAAGTACTGGGTAAATTGGGTGGCAAAGTGCTGGTTTATAAAAATTACCGGGATTTGCATTTTATAGCCACTTATGATGCAGAAATGAAACTGGTAGAAAAAACGAAATTAGATTTCATCAATTACCGCTTACTCAATACAGATTTTCTGCAGATCTCAAATTTTGTGTACATGATTTACCAGTACCAGAAAAAGAGTATCATTTATTGTATGGCTGTTAAATTGGATGCAGCAGGGAAAAAAATGGGAGAGCCTATGCAATTAGACTCAACCGATGAGATAAATTATGCCGTTTCCAATAAGATCTATTCTTTTATCAATAGTGAAGACAAGCAAAAGATCATGGTCTTCAAAATCAATACCAAGAACGAAAAACAGCATGTTTTGAGTACCTGTTTATTTGATAAGGATATGGTTTTACTTAAAAAATCAAAGCTTCTTGTGAATATGCCGCAGCGTAACGATTTTCTATCTGAATTTACGCTCGACAATGAAGGAGACCTGGCTTGTATCAGGGCTTCTGGTACATCATCTAATGATAATATCAATAAAATTAGTCTGCTCATTAAACCTGCCATGTCT
This sequence comes from Chitinophaga pinensis, assembly GCA_943371455.1. Lineage (GTDB taxonomy): Bacteria > Bacteroidota > Bacteroidia > Chitinophagales > Chitinophagaceae > Sediminibacterium > Sediminibacterium pinensis_J. The sequence goes on from CALRUV010000095.1 coordinate 9,048, forward strand.
GATGTTTACAATAGTGCAGATTTAAAATTGAATAATTTTTATTTGGACGATCTGCGTATAAAGGCCGACAATCTCAATAAACATTATGTTATCACTTCTTTTGTGAGCAAACAAAGAAGAGGAAATATTGAAGGACTTTATTATTCTTTATGGGATAAGACCATGAATAAGGAGTTAATGAATGCTACAACTATTTTTTCGGAGGAATTCAGGGATGACGCGAAGGGAGAGAGTGGGATTAAAACCGCTTTCAATGATTATTTTCTCAAAAACCTGATACTGCGGAAGGATGGTGGCTTTATAATTGTTGCAGAATCTGCTTATACCAGTTCAAGGGGTAATACACTTAACCGCTGGGATTATTTATATGGTTCTCCTTACTGGACACCAAGGGATTATTATACCTGGAGTAGTCCGGTTGGTTATTATCCATGGTGGCGTTCCAGTGCCAGTAATAATGCCAATTCGCTTACACGTTATTATGCTGATAATATTGCGGTACTTTCTTTTAATCCTGCAGGAAAAATGGAATGGAGCAATGTGATCAGAAAATCTCAATATGATGATAATACCGATAATTACATTGGCTTCGGTTTATTCAATGCTGGTGACCAGCTAAGATTTATTTTTAATATTCAGGAAAAAAGGGCTTTGATCTTGTCTGATCAATCGATGTCGCCAGCCGGCCAGGTTGATAGAAATCCTACTTTCAAGGATTTAGATAAGGGGTATGATTTTATGCCGAGGCATGCCAAACAAATAGGCTCCCGTTCCGCTATCGTTCCCTGTCAGTACAGGGGTTTCACCTGTTTTGCTAAAATCGACTATTAATTTTTTCGTGTGGTAATTTTATTCAGAAGTAAATCTATCATCAATATTTTTTACCTGCTTTTATTGAGTCTGGGCACGCATTTTCATTTGTTTTTCATGCCAGCACAGGTAATCGTGCATAGTAATGATGGCATTTTTTCCACCATTTTGCAAAAGATGGCGGTAGGGCAATCTCCCACTATTATATTTCTTATATACCATTTTATTGTATTGATACAGGCCATCAGAATAAATATGGTGTTGAATGATTTTAAAATGTTTCAACAGAACAATTTTACAACGGCCATGGCTTTTGTTTTACTCACAGGTTTGTTGCCACAATGGAGTGGTCTGTCAGCAGCCCTGATTGCCAACTTTTTACTGATATGGATATTTATCAAATTATGCAGACTATTTAACCATCCATCTCCTAAAACATTGCTTTTCAATACTGGTTTACTGGTAGGGGTTTCTATGTTGTGTTACCATCCAACAGCCATTCTTATTTTAGTGGTATTATTTGCATTGGCGGTGGTTAGGCCTTTTCATTTAGCAGAATGGTTGATATTATTGATGGGCATTCTGGTTCCTTATTATTTTCTTTTTGCCTGGTTATTTTTAAATGACCAATTTGCTTCCATTAAGGGATTTTTACCTTTTTTACAGTTGAATTTGCCGGTTGCTGGCCTTAATACCCCTCTGATTATCAGTTTATCATTATTGGTAGTTTACCTGCTTACCGGTTTGTATTATTGGCAGGTTTCTATTAACAGAATGATCATTCAGATAAGAAAAAACTGGGGTGTGATGATGGTGGTACTCCTGATTGTATTGCCTATTCCTTTTATTTTTCAACAGGCTGGTTTAGAAGCGGCTATCATGAGTTTGGTACCTATTGCTGCATTTGCCGGAAATGTTTTTTCCTATCCCAAAAAATTACTTTTACCTAATATCCTTTTTTTAATCACAGTTATCGTGCTGATCTTCAATAATGGTTGGTTGCTCAAAAATTAGGTAGCCGTTAACGGGTCAGGTATTAACTTTGCTGTTTAAGGTATCCACTGTGTTATAGTAAAAATTAATATTATATGAAGTTTGGTGTAGTAGTTTTTCCGGGTTCTAATTGCGACAGAGATATGCAGGACGCTTTATCGCAGGATCTGGGCAAGGAAGTAATTATGTTATGGCATAAAGACAAAGACCTTAGTATGTTTACTTCAGAAGACTGTATCATTTTACCAGGAGGATTTTCTTATGGTGATTACCTGCGTTGTGGTGCTATTGCGCGTTTTAGTCCAATGATGCAAAGTGTGATTGAGTTTGCCAATAATGGCGGGAAGGTTTTGGGTGTTTGTAATGGTTTCCAGATATTATGTGAAAGTGGATTACTACCTGGTGTATTGTTGCAAAATGCCAACAGGCAATTTATTTGTAAAAATGTATTTATTACTAACCAGGCAGGCGAAGCTTTGAAAGTACCCATTGCACATGGGGAGGGAAGATACCATGCAGTCGAAGCAACTTTGGATGCGCTGGAAGCCAATGGACAGGTCATTTTCAGGTATTGTGATGAAAAAGGTAACATCTTAGAAGAGGCCAACCCTAACGGTGCCATCAGGGCTATAGCCGGCATTTGTAACCTGCAAAGAAATGTGTTTGGGATGATGCCGCATCCGGAAAGGGCTACTGCCAATTTGCTCAGTAACCTGGATGGCAGAAGGGTTTTTGAAATATTAGGTATAAACTGAGCAACAATTGTAAGGTTCCTGTTTTTTAAACGTCTCTAACAAAAAATAAAAGGAATAAATAAGATGAAAAGGATTGCACTTTCTGTTCTATTGCTAACAACCACACTATTGTGTTTTAGCCAGGGCGAAAATCCTGTTAGCTGGTCTTATGAAGCAAAGAAAAAATCAGCGGATACCTACGACATCATTATAACTGCTAATGTGGATCATACCTGGCATATCTATTCGCAGAAAACCGGAAAGGGTGGCCCTGTTCCTACAACCATTGCTTTTAAAAGCAATCCACTCATTGTTAAATCCGGAGTTGTAAAAGAAATTGGAAAGCTGGAAAAAGTATTCGATAAAAATTTTAATACAGACGTATTATTCTTTTCTGATAAAGTACAATTTGTACAAACTGTAAAAGTAAAAGGCAAAGCAAAAACCAATATGAGCGGCACTATTGAATACATGGTTTGTGATGATAGCCGCTGCCTACCCCCTGTTAAAAAATCATTCGACCTCAAGCTGCAATAATTGCTTTACCCATGAAAAAGATTACTCTTTCTGCTATAGCTTTACTGCTATGCATCTTTGTTACAGCCCAAACTGATAGCTTACTACGTTGGCAGGTTCAGGTAAAAAAAACTGGTAACGGTGAATATGAACTGAATGCTAAAACTAAAATACCCGATGGTTGGCATTTATATGGGAATAACCCAAAAGTAGAAGGTCTGGAGCAACCCAAATTCCTGCCCAATTACGAAAAAGCATTGCCTTTTGATCAACTAATATTTGATAAAGCACCGCAAACAATAAAAGATGCGCTTTTTGACAATGCTACCGTTGAAGTATTTACAGGCATTTTACAGGTAAAACAAAAGATTAAAATCAATGATTTTATTCCCGAAAAATTAAAAGGGGTCCTGACTGCTAATTTGGGTAAGGCAGATGAATTTTTTGCAGCCGAACAAGAGTTTGAAGTAAACTTAGAAGGTGGGCAAGCAGTTTCTGCAGCTAATAATCAATTGATCATTTCCAATGTTAACCTTGCTGCACCTGCAAAAGATTGCGGTGGTTCTCAAACAGTAGCAAAGGCAGGTTACCTGTCTATTTTCTTATTGGGATTTTTGGGTGGTTTGATTGCCTTACTTACCCCCTGTGTATTTCCTATGATACCGGTTACCGTTTCTTTCTTTACCAAAAAAGCGGCTAACAGAAAACAAGCTATCCAGAATGGGGCACTCTACGGATTTTTTATATTCCTTATTTATATTCTTGCCAGTATTCCTTTTCATATTTTAGGTAATGTTCAGCCCGAGAT
>CALRUV010000096.1:0-12893 GCA_943371455.1 Chitinophaga pinensis
ATACAGAAAAATATATCGAACATCATAATTCTATGTCTAAACATTTTACTTGGTTTAGTTTTTGAACTATTTTTTTCCTAAAAAATTTTTTATTCGCTTTTCAATAAGAAGCTAAAATCTCTTCGAATTTATCCAATTTAAAACCACCCCAAATACGGGAAAAACCCCGTTTTTTAATTTTGTTTACTCTCTGTTCTATAGTTTTCAAATTTTCCTAAACAATAAAACTTAAGTATATCCATCATTCAATCTTTCTTGCCCTTTGCCACTTTATCTCCTGAATCTTCTTTCCTGTATCTTGCACCCCGAACCTCGCAACTCATGTTCAAAACCAAAAACCTTTCCCCCCAACAATTATCGGCTTTCACAGCCCTGGTATTATCGCTGCCCATTTCGGTGGGTGTTTGGATTCTGCGGCCTGATTGGGTGATAGCGGTGGCATCTTTGCTGATCACTTTTTTGGGTAGTTATTTTCTTATTCGTTTTGTATTGGAATCCTTCATTTACCGGAAAATAAAACTGATCTATAAATTCATCTACCAAACCAAGGCCAGCAAAAGAGAAGAAACCTATTATAAGTATATCCTGCCCCAAAAAGGCATTGATGAAGTGCGGCAGGATGTGGAACAATGGGCAGAACAGCGCAAGGCGGAGATCGAATTACTCAAAACCAATGAAGCCTACCGCAAAGAGTTTTTGCAAAACCTGGCACATGAATTTAAAACCCCCATTTTTGCCATACAGGGTTATGTAGATACTTTGCTCAATGGTGCTTTGGATAACCCCGATGTTCGCATCCGCTTTTTAGAGAATGCCGCCCGCAATGTAGAGCGCATGGTTAATCTGGTAGAAGACCTGGATGAGATCTCTAAACTGGAAAGCGGTCAGCAACCCCTGTACAAGGAGAATTTTATCATCCAGGACCTGATCCGCGAAAGTTTTGAAACCCTCTCTATTAAAACCAGTGCCCGCAATATTAAATGCAGCATTAAAAAAGGCTGCGAATCGCCCATTAGCGTTTTTGCTGATAAGGAAAAGATCAGTCAGGTGATCCTGAACCTGCTGGAAAATGCCACCAAATACGGGAAAGAAGATGGCAGTATTGTGGCCAGTGTTTATAAAACCGATGGTCAATACGTATTGATAGAACTGAGCGATGATGGCATTGGCATTTCCGAAGAACACCTGCCCCGCATATTTGAAAGGTTTTACCGAACCGATAGGGGCCGAAGCCGGGATGTGGGCGGAACGGGCCTGGGCCTCGCCATCTGCAAACATATTGTAGAAGCCCATGGCGCCACCATGCACGTGCGCAGCAAGATTGATGTAGGCACCACCATTGGGTTTACGCTGATTTCTAAAAAAGATTAAAAAAAAGCCCTGATAGAAATCAAGGCCGCTGTCATGAGAAAAATGTATTTATAAGAAGAATGTAAAGCTCAGAATCTAGTATTACCCCAATATGAAAATACTGCTAACAAACCATGACCTTCTGCCTAAAAGCATATAGTAAAAACCCTATATAACCAATATTATCTAATCATTAATTATAGGCTGCAGCCCAACTATCAAGTGCATAACCCTATTTTTGCTTAAACTTCATCCTTATGGGTATCAATAATATCGGTCGTTTTTTTATGCCAAAGAACAAGGTTTTTTATGAACTGTTTGAAGACGTGGCTGATAAGGTTTTTGAAATGGGCGGTAAACTGAAAGAAATGGTGAGTGAGCCAGACCCCAATAAGAGAGCGTCTATCCTGGCACAGATAGAAGATCTGGAGCATAAGAACGATGATAATACCCACCGGATCTTTACCGAACTGGGCAGAAACTTCATCACCCCCTTTGATCGTGAAGACATCCATTACCTGGCAACTGCCCTGGATGATATATGTGATTTTATTTATTCCTGCTCTAAGAAAATTAATTATTACAATGTAAACCCTAATGATACCGGCATCCAGAAAATGACCGACCTCATTGTGCAGGGTTGTATTGAAATACGCAAAGCCGTTATGGGCCTACGCGATATGAAGAACCTGCGTGAGATGACGGAAGCTATGGTGAAAGTGAACAGCATTGAAAACCAGGCAGATGATGTGTTTGATATGAGCATTGAGATGTTGTTTCAACAGGAAAACGATTTTAAAGAAGTGATCAAGAAAAGAGAGATCTATCAGGTGATGGAAATAGTAACCGATAAATGTGAGGATGCGGCCAATGTGATAGAGTCGATCATTATCAAATACGCTTAATCATTAGGTAGTTTGGTATAAATTTTTTTATAAATAACTTATATCCTGTTGTACGCTATAACTAGTTCTTAATTTACTGTGCCTTCGTGCCTTTGGAGCAATTCTTTTCACACAAAGGCACAAGGGCACGGTTTTATTTGATTGTTTATGTTTTTTGTGTTCCGGGTGATTGTTGCCATATTAAAAATGTGAAGTAGCATCGCAAAGAAAGCAAGGGTCAGCATTATTTTTAAAGTTCTAGTACGCCTTTGCTTTGATTGTTTTTTTTAATAGCATACCCCGTTAACTATTAACTTTTAACTACCAACTATTAACTGCCCTATGTTCACCCTACTCGTTATTATCATCGTTTTAGCTTTCATCTTCGACTATATCAATGGTTTTCATGATGCGGCCAATTCTATCGCTACCATTGTGTCTACCAAGGTGCTAACACCTTTTCAGGCAGTAGTTTGGGCGGCATTTTTCAACTTTGCAGCATTTTTTATCTCTAAATATATTTTTAAAGAATTTGGTATCGGTAATACGGTAGCTAAATGGGTTAACCCCGAATTCATCACCTTACAGGTGATCATGGCGGGTATCATTGCCGCCATTGTTTGGAACCTCCTTACCTGGTGGTTCGGTATCCCTTCCAGCTCTTCGCATACTTTGATGGGTGGCTTTGTGGGTGCGGCTATTGCCAATGCACACGGACTATCACAAAATGGTATCGACGTAGTAAATTATTCTAAAGTAATCCCTACTTTCTTATTCATCTTCTTTGCACCCTTGATCGGTATGTTCATCGCTTTCTTTATTACCATTCTCATTGTGCACTTATGCAAAAGATCCAATCCTTATAAGGCAGAAAACTGGTTCAAACGTTTACAGTTGGTTTCATCGGCTGCTTTCAGTTTGGGCCATGGTGGTAATGACGCGCAAAAAGTAATGGGTATTATTGGTGCCGCCATGATCTATTATGAAGGTACCAAGGGTAATAAAATGGATTTTAACCAGTTTGTAAATATATACCCCTGGGTTCCCTTTACCAGCTTTTTAGCCATTGGTTTAGGTACCATGAGTGGCGGTTGGAAGATCGTGAAAACCATGGGTACCCGTATTACCAAAGTTACCCCGCTGGAAGGTGTTGCCGCTGAAACTGCCGGTGCCATTACCTTATTCTTAACCGAACATTTCAAGATCCCCGTTTCTACCACACATACCATCACCGGTTCTATCATTGGCGTGGGTGCTACCAAGCGTTTGAGTGCCGTTAGATGGGGTGTTACCGTAAACCTGCTCTGGGCCTGGGTTGTAACCATTCCGGTTTCTGCCATGGTAGCTGCTATTGTTTATTATATTCTACGCCTGTTTATCTAAATCATTACCGGATTTTCATTGTAAGTCATATGTAGTAACTTGCAGTATAAATTTGTTTTATGGCTAAGATTCTTGTTACCGGAGGTACCGGATTTATTGGTTCGCACACCATTGTTGATCTCTTAGAAAATGGGTTTGATGTGATATCGATCGATAATAATTCCCGATCCACTTCCTATGCTATTGCGGGGATTGAACAGATCACCGGTAAAAAAATTAAGAACTATAAGGTTGACCTGAAAAATTTTGATGAAACACTGGCCGTATTCCAGGAAAACACAGATATAGATGGAGTGATCCATTTTGCTGCTTATAAAGCCGTTGGTGAATCAGTATCAGAGCCTTTGTTTTATTATGAGAACAATTTATTCGCACTGATCAACCTGCTAAAATGTGTGCAGGAATTTGAAGTACCCAATTTTGTGTTCTCCTCTTCCTGTACCGTTTACGGAAACCCTGACCAGATACCGGTTACAGAAGAATCGCCCACTAAAAAAGCAGAATCGCCCTATGGTGCCACCAAACAAATGGGCGAGCAGATACTGGAAGATTTTACCAAAGCGAACGAATTTACTTCGGTAATCTTATTGCGTTATTTTAACCCGGTAGGTGCGCATCCTTCTAACCTGATTGGTGAAATTCCTGTTGGCAAGCCGCAGAACCTGGTGCCTGCTATTACCCAAACCGCCATTGGTAAATTACCCAAAATGTTTGTGCATGGCAGCGATTATGCTACACGCGATGGTAGTTGTGTGAGGGATTATATTCATGTTTCCGATATTGGTCACGCACATACTTTGGCCATTCAATACCTGGCTGCTAAAAAGAACAAAACGCGCTGCGATATTTTTAACCTGGGCACGGGTGATGGGGTTACTGTTTTAGAAGCCATCCATACTTTTGAAGAAGTGAGTGGGGTAAAACTCAATTACGAATTGGGACCAAGACGCGCAGGTGACGTGGTGGCTATTTATGCCAACAATAATTTAGCGGTTACAGAACTTGGTTGGAAGATCCAATACAACTTGAAAGACATGATGCGTACTTCCTGGAACTGGGAAGTGAAGATCAAGGAGGCGGAGGAGAAGGTGAAGAGTAATTAGAGAGTTGGTAATTTTTTTTCAACACAGAGTCACAAAGTCTCAGAGGAGCACAGAGATCTCTGAGTAACTCCGTATCTCTGAGCCTCTGTGTTGAAAAAAAATAATCAACCCATTAAGACTGATTTACCATTTTAGCAGCATTTTCGGCCATTTGCAATGCTTCGATAAAATCATCAATATCGCCATTGATCAAGGCATCGAGGTTATAGGATGTTAATCCGATACGATGGTCGGTAACCCTGCCCTGCGGCCAGTTATAGGTGCGGATCTTGGCTGATCTGTCACCCGTACTCACCAGGGTTTTTCTTTGGCGCGAGATCTCGTCTTCCTGTTTGCGTACCTGTTCTTCGTAAAGTTTGGTACGGAGCATGGTCATGGCTTTTTCGCGGTTGCCTAACTGAGAACGTTCTGTTTGGCAAACCACCACCACACCAGTAGGAATATGGGTAAGGAATACTTTCGTTTCAACTTTGTTCACGTTTTGTCCGCCCGCACCACCGCTTCGGGCAGTTTCCATTTTCACATCGCTTTCTTTCAATTCAAAATCTACTTCTTCTGCCTCAGGCATTACGGCAACTGTTGCGGCAGATGTGTGTACACGGCCCTGGGTTTCTGTATTGGGTACCCTTTGTACACGGTGAACGCCACTTTCAAATTTTAGAGTGCCATAAACATCTTCACCCGTTACTTCCAGGATCACTTCTTTGTATCCACCCACGGTTCCTTCGCTTTCACTCACCAGGCTTGTTTTCCAGCCCTTGCGGGAGCAGTAGCGCAGGTACATACCCAGCAGGTCGCCTGCAAAAAGACTGGCTTCATCGCCACCGGTACCGGCACGAATTTCAAGGATGGCATTTTTATCGTCCTGGGGGTCTTTGGGTATGAGTAATTTGGTGAGTTCTTTTTCCAGTTCTTCTTTTCTGGCTTCCAGTTCGGGCAATTCCATCTTGGCCAGTTCACGCATTTCCTCGTCACTGCTGCTCTGCGATTCTTTGGCATACTGGTAATCGGCTAATACCTTTCTGTATTGCTCATAGGGTACCATTATCTTTTCCAATGAACGATATTCCTTGCTATAGGTACCAAATTCACGTTGGTTATTAATGATCTCGGGGTTGGTAAGGGCTGTTCCTACCTGTTCAAACCTCGCTTTTATCGCATCCAGCTTATTCAGCATATCATTTTTTTAAAGTTGGCAAAATTACAGTTTTAAGCCTGAAGCACACATACTTATCATAGATTACTTAATTTCATAGCAACAGAACCTTTTATTATGCGTATCCTTTTCTTATCCATTTTATTTATTTCCAACCTATTGCAAGCACAGGAATCTGATATTCTGATCAAAAACGGAAAGATCCTGGATGGTACCGGTAATAGCTGGTTTTATGGGGATATTGCCATACAAAATGGTCAGATCAAAGCCATTGGCAAGCTAGGTAAATGGACTGCCCCAAAAATAATTGATGCATCTGGAAAAATTGTAGCACCGGGTTTTATTGATGTACATACACATATTGAAGGTGATGAAAAAAGACAGCCTACGGCAGATAATTTTATTTATGATGGGGTAACAACGGTGGTTACCGGTAATTGCGGCTTATCGCAGGTGAAGATCGGATCTTATTTTTCCTTTCTGGATAGTTTACAAACTTCTATCAATATTGCTTCGCTTATAGGGCATAATGATGTGCGAAAAGCAGCCATGGGTTCTGCCAACCGCGATCCATCGGTAGCAGAAATGCAAAAAATGGAAGACATTGTAGCGCAGGCCATGAAAGATGGAGCAGTGGGTTTATCAACCGGATTAATTTATATACCGGGCACTTATTCTAAAACAGAAGAAATAGTGAGACTGGCCAAAGTAGCTGCGGCTTATGGCGGTGTATATGCCAGTCATATGCGTGATGAAGGCGATAGTGTGGTTCAGGCCATTGAAGAAGCATTGCATATTGGCAGGGAAGCTAAGATCCCGGTAGAGATTTCGCATTTTAAATTGAGTGGTCAGCAAAACTGGGGAAGAAGTAAGGAAACAGTGCCCATGATCCTGCGGGCCCGGGCGGAGGGATTGGACGTAACGGTTGATCAATATCCTTATACCGCCAGTAGTACATCGCTGAGTACCTTATTGCCCGATTGGGTTTTGGCGGATGGACAGGATTCTATCAAAGCCCGCCTGGCCAGACCGGAAGTTAGAACAGCTGTAAAAGAATACATGCTGATGAAATTGAAAAAAAGAAAATTGAAAAATTTTAGTTACCCGGTTGTGGCATCTTACAGGCCTGATAGTAGTTTGAATGGAAAAAGTATTGAGGAAGTGAACCTGATCAAAGGAAGAAAACACAAGGCCAAAGAAGAAACAGAAACCATTATAGAAATGATGGAACAAGGAGGTGCAGGTATGGTTTTTCATGGCATGAGTGATAAGGATGTACAAACCATTATGCAATATCCCTTTAATATGTTTGCGAGTGATGCTAGCATTCGAGTGTATGGTTCTGGCAATCCGCATCCGCGTGGTTATGGCACCAATGCCAGGGTATTAGGTAAATATGTAAGGGAAGAAAAAATTATTTCTTTGGAAGAAGCTATCAGAAGAATGACCTCCTTACCTGCACAAAAATTTCAATTGCCAAACAGGGGTTTATTGAAAGTGGGTTATGCGGCAGATATAGTGGTGTTTGATGAAAATAAGGTTGCCGATTTATCAACTTACAACCAGCCACACCAATACAGTACGGGTTTTAGTTATGTACTGGTGAACGGACAAATTACGGTTGATGAGGGCAAACACAATGGCACCAAAGCGGGTACCACCTTACGTTTGAATAAATAGTATATGAAAAATACCTTACTGCTTTTACTGGTTTTTATTTGTCAGTTTAGTTTTGCACAAAAAATCGATTACGCAAAAGTGGAGAGCGTTTTATTGGCCGCTTCTGCAGAAAAACCTTTGAGTGCTGTTGTACTCATTGCAGAAAAAGGAAAAATAAAATACCAAAAAGCATTCGGTTACCGAAGATTTGCGGACCAAACAGCTTTAAAGAAAACCGACATTTTCGAATTGGCATCTGTGAGCAAACAGTTTACAGCTATGGTAATTATGATGCTGAAGGAAAGGGGCTTATTGGAATATGATGATTCCATCAATAAATATTTGGATATCCCTTACCAGGGAATTACCATTAGAAATTTATTAACGCATACCAGTGGTTTACCCGATTACCAGGAGATCATGGACCGATACTGGGATAAAACCAAAGTAGCCGGAAACCCCGATATCATTGCATATCTGAACAAATACCATCCACCCATTTTATTTGAACCCGGCACTAAATACACCTACAGCAATACCGGGTATGTATTATTGGCCAGCATTGCAGAAAAAGTATCCGGCATGGATTTTATGGCATTTGCCAAACAGGAAATATTCAAAAAGCTGGGTATGAAACATACGGCTATCAGAACACTGGAAGAAAAAGCAGCAGTTAAAAATTTTGCCATCGGACATATTTATGTGAAAGAGAAAAATGAATTTGTAAGAGCAGATTCTTTCCCTTCTTCTGATTATACTATCTGGCTGGGTAATAGAAAGGGGCCTGGCCGCATCAGTTCTACCGCTTCAGATCTGTTGAAATGGGATAGGGCCTTGTACACAGAAAAACTGGTGACGCAAAAAACCCTTGCAGAAGCATTTACACCCTTTACTTTAAAAGATGGTAAGATCTCTAATTATGGTTTTGGGTGGATCAATATTTTAAACGATCCTTCCGGAAAAATTGTGTGGCATAATGGCGATAACCCTGGCTATAAAACAGAGATCATGCGTTTTTTAGGAAAAGAAGCTACCTTAATCATCCTGTGCAATAACTATGCGGTGCAGTTTGAAAGCGTTGTAAAAGAATTGCAAAAAATCATTACATATCAATAACCAACCATGCTTAAAAAATTAATTTTTCTGCTCTTACCTTTTACTGTTCAATCGCAGAACTACCAGAAGATCCATGCCAAAGCCATTGTGGCCGATTCGCACAATGATATCCTCACAGCCTGTATGGAAAAGAAAGTGATTATGGATGCCGATTTGAAGGGGCGCACACATTCTGATCTGAATCGATTTAAAGAAGGCGGTGTTGATGTACAAATTTTTTCTGTTTGGTGCGATGGCAAACAGGCCAATCCCTTTGCCTGGGCTAATCAGGAGATGGATACCCTGGAAGCTGTTGTAAAAAGAAACCCCGATAAAATTGCGATCGTTAGAAATTCGAAAGAATTGAAAAAAGCCATCAAAGAGAAAAAACTGGCAGCCATGTTTGGCGTTGAAGGTGGACATATGATGGAAGATAATCTCGACAACCTCAATAAAATGTATGCAAGGGGCACCAGATACATGACACTTACCTGGAACAATTCAACATCCTGGGCTACTTCTGCTTATCTCGAAACCATGAAGAAAGATAGTCTGGCTAAGGCACACAAAGGATTAACCGATTTTGGAAAGCAAGTCATTCAAAGAATGAATGAACTGGGTATCATGGTGGATCTATCGCATGTGGGTGAACAAACATTCTGGGATGCCATCAACACCACCACCAAACCGGTGATTGTTTCGCATAGTAATGCTTATGCGCTTTGTCCCATTTTTAGAAACTTAAAAGATGATCAGATTTTAGCCGTTGGCAAAAATGGCGGTGTAATTGATTTGAATTATTATTCGGGTTTTGTGGATAGTAGTTTTAAGAGAAAAGAAACTGCTTTTATGGCGGCGCATTTTACAGAGCTCGACTCCTTAAAGAAAACAGGTGTGCAGCAGGAGTATGCATTAACCATCATCTCAGAAAAATATGCAGCAGAACTGGTATCGGTAAAACCGCCCTTAAGTATGTTATTGGATCATTTGGATTATATGGTAAAACTGGTGGGTGTGGATCATGTTGGATTGGGTTCTGATTTTGATGGTATCAGCGCTTCTCCGCAACAATTGGATGATGTTACGAGTTACCCAACTGTTACCAAAGCCTTGCTGGATAAGGGTTATAGCATGAAAGATGTAAACAAGATTATGGGCGGGAATATTTTGAGGGTTTTGAGGGCAAATGAGCATTGATTTTTTTGCCACAGATTACACAAATTTACACGGATTAATTTGGCCAATATTTGATTGTTCCTAAAAGTATTTAGTTAATGTTACAGTGGTTATTTAACTATAAAAGATTCTTTAATCGAAAGCGGAAAAATTGATTAATGTTACATTTTATAATCAAATGAATAATATTCAAATTTTTGAGGGTTAGATCAATAAAGAGGGAAGTGAGATGTACGAAAAAATCGGATAACAGAAAATACGGCAAAAGTATATAGTACTGTTGCAGATTATTTTACGAGGAAATTGAAATAAATAAAAAAATGGTTCATTATACCTATAAACTTGTTTGATTATGAAAAAATATCTCCTGCTTTTATGTGTTTTGCCTCTACAATTATTTGCACAGCCTTTCTCAAAATCGGAAATCAGCAAATGGCAGAAGCAGGCAAAAAATGTTACTATTATTCGCGACAACTGGGGCATTCCGCATATCTATGGCAAATCAGATGCGGATGCTGTTTTCGGTTTGCTCTATGCACAATGTGAGGACGACTTTAAACGCGTAGAAAAAAATTATATCGAAAAGCTGGGCCGATTATCAGAAGTGTACGGCGAAAAAGAATTGTACAATGACCTGTTGATTAGAATGATCATTGATACAGCCGATGCGAAAAAAGATTTTATAGAAAGTCCCATCTGGCTAAAAGCCTTATTGCACGCCTATGCAGATGGCATCAACTTTTATTTACACCAACACCCCGAAGTGAAACCGGCACTACTGAAAAGGTTTGAACCCTGGTACCCCTTATTATGGACCGATGGAAGCATCAGTGCCATTGATGTTGCAGATATAGGGATGCAGGAATTGAGAAATTTTTATTCAGGCGAGCAAACGCCAACTGCAGCGCTGGTTCCAAAAGAAATAGATCCATTGCCTGGCGGCTCTAATGGTTTTGCCATTGCACCGTCAAGAACGGCTTCGGGTAATGCAATTCTTTATATCAATCCGCATGTAACTTTTTATTTCAGACCCGAAGTAGCGGTTCAAAGTGAAGAAGGCTTACATGCTTATGGTGCCGTAACCTGGGGACAGTTTTTCATTTATCAGGGATTCAACGAAAATTGCGGATGGATGCATACTTCCAGTTATAGTGATGTGGCAGATACCTATAAAGAGAATGTGGTAAAAAAAGACAAAAGCCTTTTTTATGAATACGATAAAAAATTAAGGCCGCTGATTCAGAAAGAGATCAAAATAAATTACAGTTACAACAATACCCTCTTAACTAAAACATTCAATACTTATGCCACGCATCATGGTCCAATTATGGCAAAGCGTGATGGTTACTGGATCAGTGTGAAAGCGAATAACCGTTCCATCAAAGGCATCATACAATCCTGGCAACGAACGAAGGCAAAGGGTTTCAGCGATTTTAAAAAGTCGATGGAGCTATTGGCCAATACATCCAACAATACCGTGTATGCAGATAGCAAGGGGAATATTTCTTACTGGCATGGCAATTATATGCCCAAGCGTGATCCAAAACTGAACTGGCTGAAACCTGTTGATGGTAGTAGTTCCGCCACAGAATGGAAGGGTTTGCATACGCTGGATGAATTGATACAGGTACACAACCCCAAAACAGGTTGGATACAGAATTGTAATTCTACACCTTTTACAGTTTCTGGAGCTAGTAGTCCGGCAAAAGAAAAATTCCCGGTTTATATGGCACCCAATGGCGAAAATTTCAGGGGTATCAATGCGGCAAAAATATTAAACAGTACCAGTGGTTATACCATTGATAAAGTGATCGCCTCCGGATATGATACCCATCTTGCAGCATTTGATATTTTGTTACCTGCACTCATCAATGCTTACCAGCTTAAAAAAGAAGAAAGCGCTTATCAATCCATCAAAGAAGTGATGCAGTTACTTTCGGATTGGGATAGAAATTCATCAGAAAGTTCCATAGCAACTACAGTTGCCGTTGAGTGGGGTAGCAAATTATGGCCCACTATTTTAAGGGGCAGCGGAGATCCGAATGAATCGCCCGATCAGGTAGAAAAGACAAAAAAATTTGCGACAAATGCCAGTGCAGAAACTTTATTAAATGCATTAACACAAACATTGAATGATCTTAGCAGCAAATACGGTACCTGGCAAAAACCCTGGGGTGATATCAATCGGTTTCAGCGATTAACAGGAGACCTGACAGATACATTTGATGATGCCCAGGCCAGCATCCCATGCGGGTTTGCGGCTTCTACCTGGGGAAGCTTACCATCTTTTGTAAGCAGACCATTTAATGGAAGTAAACTTAAATATGGGTATAATGGCAATAGTTTTATTTGTGCAGTTGAATTTGGAAAAAAAGTGGTTGCCAAATCTTTGTTAGCCGGTGGTGAAAGCGGGAATCCTGCATCGAAGCATTTTAAAGATCAGGCAGAGATGTACACAAAAGGGATCTTTAAAGAGGTATTGTTTTATAAAGAGGATGTATTGAAGCATGTTGAAAAAACCTATCATCCGGGCGGGGAATAAATTGGTGCATGTTGTTGGTTAAAAGACCAACAAAGCCATTGAGGAATGATTGACGAATAATAGAACAAGGAATTTTGATTGTTGAATGGAATGATGATTGGCGAAAGATTTAAGATTGGCGCGATTCAAAATTCATTTCTTATTCTGTTGTTGGTCGCCTGAGTTCAGGTGTTCGGAACAAATTTAAAATACATCTTTCTTTTTTCCTTGCCCTTGTTGGTCGCTGACCAACAACAATTCGAAATGTGAATATTCTATACTTTTTTTCAATCACTCTGCTAAGGCTAGCCCCATTTTGCTCAGTCCGCATGGCCTCGTCTTTTCGCCTACGCTGCTTTGGCTTCTCTGCAAAGACTGGTGATAGTTGGTATAAGCGTTGTAAGTAAAAACTAAGCTGATTTTTATCTTTAAAACTTTGCCATGCTCTGAAGAGCATGGAATAAATAGTAAAAAAAGTCATTTGGGGACTTTAGTCCCGAGTGTGGATTTTTAAATACGAAATGAAAAATATCAGGCAAGTTTTAGCAAACCCTGTCTATTCTTTT
>CALRUV010000097.1:0-12622 GCA_943371455.1 Chitinophaga pinensis
GGGAATGCGATACTGAATACCACGGCAGAAGGGCTTCGAAATATGGCTTTCAAGCTGCCTTTTGTGATGGCCAACATGGCACGTATCTGACTATACTCCTTCTTCATGGTGTGGGCATTGAAAGGACAAAACTACTTTATTTTTTGCGCTATCTTAATATGAAAAAAAAAGTAATTTTGGAACAAATAAGACAATTGTCGTATATTTGTACGACAATTGACGTTTATGGGTAAATTACGCAAAAAAACAACTGTTCTTCCTAAACCTTTAAAAGTTGAAGAGCCTGTTATACCTTATTTGCCCGTCAAACAGCCATTATTTATAGCAGATTTTCCGTATAAAAAATTTAAAAAAATAGCTGAGCTTGTTCCTTTTACACAAAGTGAATGGTCTGAGATGCTGCACCTTTCTGAGAGAACCTTACAACGTTATGCCAAAAACAACAGTTCCTTTGAGGGGATTTATACAGATCGAATCCTTTTGTTACAGCAAATGATTCATTTGGGTGTTGAAACATTTCAAAATGAAATAGCTTTCTACCAATGGCTTAAAAAAGAAAAAAAAATCCTTGGTCATACAATTAATTTTCAATCTCTCTTCACTGACAGAGGCATTCAGGAAATCATTGACCAGCTTACCAGGATACAATATGGCGTTTATACATGATTGTATATAGATTCTCACATCCGAAATATGCCAATGACCTCAGCGGAAATGGTGCCCGCCTTAAAGGAGGGAGATGGAACAATATTGGCACACCGGTAATATATACAAGTGCTTCTATTTCTTTGGCTTTACTGGAAGTACTGGCCAATGCATTAACGCTGGATGAACTGCAATTGATGCGATTAATGGAAATTGAACTCCCCTTATCAGAAAAGGCACACCCCGTAAGTTTGCAAAATCTTAAAGCAAACTGGTTTTTGGATTTTGACTATACCCAATGGCTTGGTTCTGAAATTCTGCAATCAAAGGAGGCACTTCATTTTCAATGCCCTTCAGCCATCATACACAGAGAACAGAACTACCTGATTAATCCATTACACCCTGCATTTAAGAAAGTAAAAATAAAGAGCGCATCAGATTTCCATTTCGACGAACGATTGTTTAAAACAAGTTTGCTTAATTAAAATTAACCAGGAAGGGTAATTTTGCCTGTGGAATACCCACCATACTATTTATTTGTTTTAATTTTTGAAGCATAAGATGCTGGTTCTCCCCTATTTCGGATTTAATAATATCCGTGCGAATCGATTTTTTATAACTGCTCATTAACTGATCCAGAAAATTCTTTCTTTCAGGAAATTCTTTCACGCGATAGGTTGTTGCATCTGCCATACGTGCTGCACAATCCAATGCATCCTGTAAGGTTCCAATTTTATCTACCAGACCAATCTCTGATGCCCTGGTACCCGTCCAAACCCTACCCTGTGCAATACTATCCACATAAACCATGTCTCTTTTTCTGCCATCTGCTACCCTCGATTTGAATGTATGGTAAATAGAATCCGTACCTGCCTGAAAAAATCTTTTTTCTGTTTCATTCAAAGGCCTGTCGTAATTACCCATACCTGCAAATGGTGCTGTTTTAACGCCATCGAAAGTTATGCCTAATTTATTTTTGAAAAATGATTGCATATTGGGCACAATACTGAATACCCCAATAGAACCCGTAATGGTATTCTCATTGGCGAAGACAGAATCTGCATTACAGGCAATATAATAACCTCCCGAAGCGGCCACATCACCCATACTCACTACAACAGGTTTTGCCTTTCTGGTTAAACTGATTTCACGCCAAATCACATCACTTGCCAGCGCACTTCCACCTGGGGAATTTACACGAAACAGCACCGCTTTGATGCTTTTATCCAAACGCACTTTCCGGATTAAACTACGGAATGCATCACTGCCTACTTCTCCATTATCTCCCTGCCCAGAAACAATATCCCCATCTGCGTAAATAATAGCTATACGGTCTTCTCCAGATGTTTGCTTAAAATCTGCAGCTTTGGAATAATCATGCACACTTACAAAATTGATCTTGTCGTTTTCTTCCTGATCTAATCTTATGGCGATCTCTTTTTTTACCTGGTCATCATATTTCAATCCATCCACCAAATTATAGGTCTTTGCATCCTTTGCCGTTTGAATGGCACCTGTTTGTGCAAGGTTCCTGAGTTGGGCAGTATCCAAACCACGAGAAATGGCTGCAGCACTGATAAACCGATTGTACAGATCTCCCAGCCAAACGGAGGTCTGTAATTTATTGGCCTCAGTCATCTGGGTTTCCCTTAATGGCTCTGTTGCACTTTTAAATTTACCTGCATAAAATATCTGGGGTTGTATTTCCAGTTTATCCAACATGCCTTTTAAAAAAAGCAGGTTTACAGAAAACCCTTCCCATTCAACACCACCCTGGGGGTGACAATAAACTTTGTTGGCCGTATTGGCTACATAATAAGCTTTTTGAGAAATAGCTTCCCCATATGCAATGATGAATTTTTTAGATTTTCGGAAATCTATCAAAGCTTTCCTGATTTCTTCACTGGCTGCAAACCCGTTATTGTTATTGCCACAAAGCAAATAAATGCCTTTAACCGAAGAATCTGTTTGGGCATGTTTTAATAAACGCACCATATCATATAAAGAAGGTGTTTCATTTTCTTCATTTTTCAACAAAGCATTAAAGGGATCGTCCAATGCCTGTTCTTTAAATTGGCTATTTAAATCAATAACCAACACTGCTTTCTGGCCAATAATTGGCGCTTCTTCGGAAGTTGCTCCGGCGATAATAGCAACCAAAATAAAGATGCCAACAAACACGAAAACAATCAGTGCTAAAAATGACGCAAAAAATGATTTTAGAAACCCCCTCATGATTTTTAATTAATTGGTAGTGAATTTAAAGATATTTGAACCTAATAAAACTTCCAATTTATGAATACAGCCTATTTGCTGATAGGTGGTAATCTGGGCAACAGAAATGCTTATTTGGCGGAAGCTCATCGGCATATTCAACAATTTTGCGGCAATATCGTTCATTCTTCGGCTATTTACGAAACAGCAGCATGGGGAAAAACTGACCAACCCAGCTTTTATAACCAATCCCTGGTGCTGGAAACCGCACTGGATCCAGAAAAATTGATGGAAGAATTACTGGCTATCGAAACCCTGATGGGGAGAGAAAGAAAGGAAAAACTAGGCCCCAGGATCATTGACCTTGATATTTTACTGATTGATGATAAGGTCATTAACAGCCCTTTACTGCAATTACCGCATCCGGCTCTCGCATTCCGTAGATTTGCTCTTTTACCCCTCCATGAGGTGGCACCAACTTTATGGCATCCGGTTCTGAAAAAAAATATTGGTCAACTTTTACAGGAATGCACCGATCCGTTGAATGTGCAAAAAAAATCAGCCACTGCTAACTGATGGCGGTTAATTTTGAACATAACCTCGGAAATCATACATGAAGCATCACTTTATCACTGTTGAAGGGAATATAGGCGTTGGCAAAACCACTTTAACGCATTTATTGGCCAAGCATTATAATGCCCGATTGATTCTGGAAGAATTCGGCGACAACCCCTTTCTCCCAAAATTTTATGAAAATCCTTCACAGTATGCATTTCCGCTTGAGTTGTTTTTTATGGCAGAACGCTACAAACAATTGAAAGAAATGATCCATACCAAGGACCTGTTTCAAAGTGTTACCATAGCTGATTATGTTTTTACCAAATGTCTTTTATTTGCCAAAGTAAATTTGCCCGAAGAAGAGTTCAGACTTTACCAGAAACTGTTTGATATCATTCATCAGCAATTGTCATTTCCAGATATACTCATTTACCTGCATGCACCTGTACAGAAGTTGCAATCGAATATAAAAAAACGCAATAGATCTTACGAGCAAAACATTCCCGATGAATACCTCTTTCATATACAGGAAACCTATACCAGTTATATCAAACACCATAATATCAAAACCATTTTTATTGATGCCAGCAATGCAGATTTTTTGGGTAATGAAAAACATTTTCAGGTGGTCATTGATGCTTTAGAAAAGGATTACGAAACCGGACAGCATTATTTCAGTTTACCCTGACATTTATTAATTCATGAATGAACAACATATCGTAAAACAAGATCCTTTTGCTGCTATCAGAATACCTGAGTACAGAAACCTCATGATGGGTAGGTTCTTATTTATTATGGGATTGCGTATGATGGGTACTTTGGTTGGATGGTGGGTATATGAATTAACCAATGAGCCTTTTGCCATTGGCCTGATAGGCCTTTCTGAAGTGATACCGGCTGTTTCCTTATCTCTTTATGCAGGTCATATTATAGATATAAGTGAAAAAAGGAAATTACTCTTAAGAGGCGTTTCCCTTTATTTGGCTTGTGCGTTATTGTTACTTGGACTTTCCTCACATTACTCGGCCACACAATTAAGTGAGAACAAGATTGCGTTTGGCATTTATATCATCATATTTTTTACGGGCATTTTCCGTGCTTTTACCGGACCAACATTTGGAACCATGGTTGCTTCCATTGTACCCAGAGAATTGTTACAAAATGCTACCACCTGGAACCAGGGTGTATGGCTTTCTGCTTCTGTTATGGGTCATGCAAGCGTTGGTTTTCTTATTGCGGGCATAGGCAATACTGGCTCTTTAGCCATTATCTGTTTACTGGTAATTATTGGTTTTTTCTTTATGTATCGTTTAAAACCTAAACCTGCTTTAAACGAACCTGGTGAAAAAAAAACGATAGAAAGTGTAAAAGAGGGTTTGAAATTCGTATTCCATACCAAAGAAGTTTTGGGCGCACTTTCACTGGATCTTTTTGCCGTACTTTTTGGTGGTGCTGTTGCCATGATCCCAGTTTTTGCCAAAGACATCTTATTAGCAGGTCCTGTAGGATTTGGCTGGCTCAATGCGGCTTCTGATATAGGCTCTATCCTCATCATCATCATTCTCACTATTTCGCCTTTAAGAAAAAAACAAGGCAAGAAATTATTATTGGCTGTTGGTGGATTTGGTGTTTGCATTATTGTATTTGCTTTATCAAAAATATTCTGGCTTTCCTTTACTGTTTTATTGATCAGCGGAATCCTCGATGGTATCAGTGTTGTGGTAAGGGGTACTATCCTACAGTTAAAAACGCCAGCACAAATGCGTGGCAGGGTAATGAGTGTTAATTCCATGTTCATCAATAGTAGTAATGAACTTGGCCAATTTGAAAGTGGTGTTGCAGCTAAAATTATGGGGGTCATCCCTTCCGTTGTTTTTGGGGGGTGTATGACATTACTGGTAGTATGTACCACCTGGTTTAAAGCACCTAGTTTGCGAAAAATGGAATATTAATTTTCGATGATTTAACTAATAATAAATTTCAAAAAAATAGTTATGCAACGTAGAACCTTTATCAGGAATGCCGGTATCACAGCCGCATTATCCTCCTTCAGCACCCACCCAATTTTTGCGGCTCTTTTACAACAGCCTGGTTATAAAATAAAAGCATTGCGTGCAGGTGTTAGCATCTTTTCTGAAAGAGGAGGCACCATTGGCATATACCAATCAAAAGAAGGCTATTCCGTCATTGATTCTCAATTTGCCGACACATCCAAACACCTGGTAGATGAATTGAAAAAAAATCAGGACATGCCTTTCCAATTCCTGATCAATACCCATCACCATGGTGATCATACCGGTGGAAATATTTCCTTTAAAGGAATCGTGGAACATGTGGCTGGTCATGAAAATTGCCTGGCCAATTACAAACGGGTTTCTGAGCAGAACAAATCAGTAGATAAACAATTGTTTCAGGATACAACATTTGGAAAGACCTGGAAACAAAAAATTGGTAAGGAAAGAATCAGGGCTTATCATTTTGGACCGGCTCATACCAATGGTGATGCCATTATTCACCTTGAACATGCCAATATTGCCCATATGGGCGATTTATTATTCAATCGCATGCATCCCTTTATTGACAGGAGTTCCGGGGCTTCCGTTAAAAATTGGGTATCGGTTATGCAGGAAGCAAAAAAAACATTTGATAAGGATACCTTATTCATTTTTGGCCATGCATCCGATCCTGAAAAAATCACCGGTTCATTAGAAGACTTAACTGCTTTTGAAGATTACCTGAGTAAATTACTAGATTTTGTTGCTGCTGAAATCAAGTCGGGCAAAACCAGAGATGAGATCATCAAAATCAAAGAAATACCCGGACTAAGCTGGAAAGTAAATGGTGCTGAGCGAAGTATAACAGCAACTTATGATGAACTTATGGCAAAGTAACCATGAGTTTTTCGAGTACATAATATACTGCCGGACAAAAGGTTGAATTTTTTAATGTAATCACCGGACGTTTAAATAATACATCTTCATCGGTATAAGGAAACCTATGACAATCGGAAGGTCTTGCATCATAGATGCTGCAATAATTATCTGAACCCAGAAAAGGGCAGGGTTTACTTTGAGTTACATAATCGCCTTCTTGGTCAAGAAAAAGATAGGTTTCAATAAAATCACCTTCTTTCATACCCAGGTATTTACTGATCCGCTTGATATCGGGTGTTTTGAATCTGGGCGAGTAATTTTTGCAGCAATTGGCACAGGTTAAACAATCAATTTTGGTGAATGCTTCGTCGTGCAGATCAGGCAAAATTTTCAATACTTTGCTCTTTTGCTTTTCTGCTTTCAGCAAAATTTGCTTGTATCTTTTTTGGTGCTCATCACTTCTTTTTTCCCATTTGTCCAGACTAATTTCACTCATATGATTGGTCATTGATAAGCAATTGGGCATTTCACCCTGCTTTATTAAATGAATGGCAGAAAAATCCTTTTTCCTGGATATTTGCAAAGGATTTAATCAGGTGTTTTTCCGTTTTAAGAATGACTCCTGGTTCTTATCAACTTTGTCTTTAATAATTTTAATCCACCCCCTATCCCCAAACACAACAAAACAGCTATTATTCTGTTGTATCATCTTAACTTTGCGGCAATTTACCCGGTTATCCTGTTATAACCTGATTTTCTCTATTATTTGTAAAAAGTAACTACTAGCTATGAATCTATTTGAGCAACAATCGCATGAATTTAAAAAAAGACATATTGGTCCAAACCAAGAAGACACCAAAACCATGCTGGCAACCATTGGCCTGGGCTCTTTGGAAGAACTGATCGACCATACCATTCCGGCATCTATCCGTATTAAAACGGCCTTAAAGGTTCCTGCAGCTATAAGTGAAGCAACCTATCTGAATGAATTAAAAAAAGTAGCTGCTAAAAACAAATTATTTAAGAACTGCATAGGTCAGGGCTATTATGGCACTATCACACCCAGTGTGATTCTCCGAAATATTTTTGAAAATCCAGGATGGTATACCCAATACACACCCTATCAGGCAGAAATCTCTCAGGGCAGATTGGAAAGCCTGCTCAATTTCCAGACAATGGTAACAGACCTGACCGGTTTACCCATTGCCAATGCTTCTTTGCTGGATGAGGCCACTGCTGCAGCTGAAGCGATGAACCTGGTTTTTCACCATGTGAACAAGACTGATGTTATCAGTAAACCAAAGTTATTTGTAGACAATGCTGTTTTCCCTCAAACAAAAGATGTTTTGGAAACTAGGGCAGAGCCCATTGGCATTCAATTGGTTTATGGTGATTATAAGCAAGCTACAATTGATGACAGCTTTTTTGGTGCATTGATACAATACCCCAACAATAACGGATCAGTAGAAGATTACAGGTCATTCATCAATCAAGTGCATGGAAAGGAAGCTTTGGTGATCATGGCAACAGATCTATTGGCACTTACCATTTTAACTTCTCCTGGTGAACTCGGGGCAGACGTAGCCATTGGTTCAGCGCAACGTTTTGGCGTTCCTATGGGTTATGGCGGACCTCATGCGGCTTTTTTTGCCACCAAAGATGACTTTAAAAGAGGAATGCCCGGCAGGTTAATTGGTATCAGTATTGATGCACAGGGTAACCGCGCTTTAAGGATGGCCTTACAAACCAGGGAACAACATATCAAACGCGAAAAAGCAACTTCTAATATTTGTACGGCACAGGCTTTGCTGGCCAATATGGCTGCTATGTACGCTGTTTTTCATGGTCCTGATGGATTAAAAGCTATTGCCAAAAGGGTTCATATCATTGCCCAAAATATTGCAGAAGGATTGGGTAAGTTGGGGATCCGTCAAACCAATGATTTCTTCTTTGATACCTTACAGATACAAGGTTTGAATGCAGTGGATGTAAAGACCATGGCAGAAAAATACCATACAAATTTTCGTTATTTTGAAGATGGTTCCGTTGGCATTTCAATTGATGAAACCACTACACTGGAAGATGCCAATACCATCTTAAAGATATTTGAAGCAGTAACCGAAAAAAGCACCGGACATCCCTTAGCAGCTGAGAAATTAGATATGGAAGGATGGAGAATTCAAACAGATTTACGCCGTAGTTCTACTTTCCTTACGCATCCTGTTTTCAATACCCATCAGAGCGAAAGCCAAATGATGCGTTACATCAAACAACTGGAAAACAAAGACCTTTCTTTAAATACCAGTATGATCAGTTTGGGAAGTTGTACCATGAAATTAAATGCAGCCAGCGAAATGATCCCTGTGAGCTGGCCTGAATTTGGGGGGTTACATCCTTTTGTACCTACCAACCAAACAGAAGGTTACCAGCAGATCATTGAAGAGCTCAATGCCTATTTATGTGAAGTCACCGGTTTTACAGCCTGTAGCCTTCAACCCAATAGTGGTGCGCAGGGAGAATATGCCGGTTTATTAACCATTAGGGCCTATCATGCACACCGTAAAGAAACACATCGCAATGTGGTGCTGATACCTATCAGTGCGCATGGCACCAACCCGGCAAGTGCTGTAATGGCTGGCTTTAAAGTGGTGGTGGTAAAATGTGATGACGCTGGAGATATTGATGTGGCTGATCTTCAATCAAAGGCGGAACAATACAAAGACACACTTGGTGGATTAATGGTTACCTACCCTTCTACCCATGGTGTATTTGAAGAAACCATTAAAGATATCTGTGAGATCATACATATTAATGGCGGATTGGTGTATATGGACGGCGCCAATATGAATGCCCAGGTTGGTTTAACCAGTCCGGGTATGATTGGTGCTGATGTTTGTCACCTAAACCTTCATAAAACCTTTTCCATTCCGCATGGTGGGGGCGGTCCGGGAATGGGGCCCATTTGTGTGAATGATAAACTGGCACCTTTTTTACCTGGTCATTCCACACTTGACAACCAGAAAACAGGCTCTGTAAGTTCTGCCCCATATGGATCTGCCAGTATTTTGCTAATCAGTTATGGTTATATCAAGATGCTTGGTACAGATGGTATTCGCTTATCAACCGAGTATGCTATACTCAATGCCAACTATATGAAGGCAAGATTAGAAAAATATTACAAAATCCTTTATGCCGGCAAAAAAGGTACCTGTGCGCATGAGTTTATTGTGGACCTGAGACCATTTAAGCAATCAGTTGGCATAGAAGCCGAAGATGTAGCTAAGAGACTGATCGACTATGGCTTTCATGCACCTACTATGAGTTTCCCGGTAGCTGGTACGATCATGATCGAACCTACAGAGAGTGAGGATAAGGGTGAACTGGACAGATTCTGCGATGCTTTAATTGCCATTTATGAAGAGATAAAAGCTATTGAAGATGGCAAAGCAGATAAAATAGACAATGCCTTAAAAAATGCGCCACATACACAGGCAGTAATTTGTGCAGATGAATGGAAGCATCCTTATAGCAGAAAGGAAGCTGCTTTTCCTTTATACTATGTTACATTGAATAAATTCTGGCCTTCTGTAGCAAGGGTTAACAACACCCATGGTGATCGAAACCTGATTTGTACTTGTGAGCCTGTTTCTTCATACGAAGAAGCATAGATTAATATGATTTTTTTAGCCGCATATTCGCAGATGATAAAATCTGCGCATCTGCGGCTTTTTTTTTAACATCATTTCATCAATTCCTCTTATCCCATTTTTGCTTTTCCTCTAAATAAAACTATATTAGTATTCAAATCATATTTATGGATCAGCGCATCATTAATCTATACGATGAGTATACCCACAAACCTTTAAGTCGTGAAATATTTTTGAAAAGATTGGCAATCTTAACAGGAAGTATGACATTGGCCATTGCCATATTACCACAACTAGAATCTAACAAAGCAAAAGCAGCCACCATTGCCCAGGATGACCCCGAGTTGGATACAGAGAGTATAGCATATGATGCCAATGGCAATACCATGTTTGCATACACGGCTAAACCCAAAAAGCGCATGAACATGGGTGGTGTAATTGTTATTCATGAAAATCGTGGTTTGAACGACCATATCAAGGATGTTACCAGACGATTAGCTAAAGAAGGTTATTTTGCAATTGCGCCTGATGCCTTATCCGAATTTGGTGGCACACCTTTTAATGAAGATGATGCACGTGGCATGTTTGCCAAACTGGACCCCAAAACCAATTTGCAAAATTTTGTAGCTACAGTTGAGATAGTGAGAGCAAGAAAAGAGTGTAATAGAAAAGTGGGCTGTGTTGGATTTTGCTGGGGAGGAGCACTTTCTAATGAATTAGCGGTGAATGTTCCCAATCTTAATGCTGCCGTGGCTTTTTATGGCAGACAACCCAATGTGGCTGATGTACCTAAAATAAAAGCCCCTCTTCAATTACATTATGGGGGTTTAGATGAAAGGATCAATGCCGGTATTCCTGCATTTGAAGAAGCACTGAAAAAAAATAGCGCTAAGTATGAACTTTATATTTACCCTAATGTGAACCATGCTTTTCATAATGATACTTCAGAAGCGAGGTACAATGCACAGGCAGCTTTAACTGCATGGAGAAGAACCTTAGAGTTTTTTGCGGCTAATTTGAAATAACCATTTAGAAAATTGACAATGCTATTCGAGTTCGAAGGTCAATGAAGCATTAAACACCAAATTGATTCAAGTGATGGTCCATATGTTTCCACAAACTAGTAGCCCATTCTTCTGAAGTCATTTTTCCAAAAAAAGGATGCGGCTCTTTAATAATAACTGATTCGCCACCTTCAAAAATTCTTTTCAATAAAGAAAGCACTTTCGCTTTTTCAACATCAAAATCATAATCTCCTTTTTTAATATAGGTAGGATCTGTAGGTAGGTTTTTGGAAAAAGGTTTTTCTTCCAATATTTTCTTTTTGGCCATATTGCCAAAAAGCAATCCCAGTATAGATTTTTTGAGTTTTCTATCTCCCAATGCTACTTCCATCGGGCCTTGAACATGTGCCAGCATTTGAGTAACATTCATCTTACCCCAAAGAGCTTTGCTTTCGGGACTTAAATGTTCTACACGCCTGATAATTTCAGCATAGGCTGCTACTTCAAAAATTTGTTTCATAAATTTTTTAGTATAATGTATCGTAAAATTAAAAAAAGGCTAATTAAAAGAGCAGCTACTCTTCTTCCACCATATCCTTCTCTGCAAAGAGATACTCCCTGAAATCCTGCTTGGTCCAGGATTTTTTCTCGTCTATCCATAAACAAACATGGTCTTTCACATCCACCAATATTTTCCATGCCTGAAGCGAGAGCTGGGCATCTTTGGGATTTTTTTTGAGGTCAACAGATTTTCCTAAAATGCCTATGACTTTACCGTTCTTCTTACGAAAAGTATCATTAAAAAACTTACCTACGGGGGATTTCTGCTTTCCAAAAACACAATTACCCAAAACCAATCCCATTACCTCTTGTTGGCTAAGGTCTAGAATCATGTTTTGGTAAAGGAATCCAATGGTGTCACCTGATTTGTCTAAAATAGCTGTCATACAATCAGTTAGGTCTTTTTGGGGTGGTATTATTGCGGTGGAAAGATATTGAAAAATACATACTTCCTTCTTATTTTCATATTTATTACAAAATCTTAATATAGCAACCCCTGAACAACACAAAGAGGGCAACCCTTATCTTTGTAAAAAAAATGGGTGTATCAGATCAATTAGCAAAAATGAAAGCAGAAAAAGCAGCAGCCAACTTACAGGCAGGACAGGATTTTTTAGACATGAACAAAACCAGAACCGAAGTAACCACACTTCACAGTGGATTACAATATGAGGTTCTCGTAGCAGGTACTGGCGAAAAACCGCTGGCACATCAGGAAGTTACCTGTCATTACCATGGAACATTGATCGATGGAACCATATTTGACAGCTCTGTTCAAAGAGGTAAACCAGCTTCATTTCCATTAAATATGGTGATCAAGGGTTGGACGGAAGGTCTTCAGTTAATGCCTACAGGCAGCAAGTGGCGTTTCTTTATTCCGCCACATTTGGGTTATGGCGACAGGCAGGTAAGTGCGCAGATTGGGCCCAACAGTACATTGATATTTGATGTGGAATTGATCAGTTTTAAATAACCTTTCGAACGAAGCGCAGCGTAGTGAGAAACCTCATAACCAATAGTGAGAATTCTCACTGCGTTTGAATTGACGTTAATTAAGATTGTGAAGTTTCTCACCCTCTTCTTTCTAATTAGGTTATTCGTTTTCGTTAATGAAATTTCT
>CALRUV010000098.1:0-12557 GCA_943371455.1 Chitinophaga pinensis
ATCAGGTTGTCCTTGTAAGGTCTGCGGGGTGCTGGTCCTTGCCATAGTTCATAATCCAGTCCGGCAGGAACTGCAGCCAGATTACCTATACCAATTGGTTTGCGTTGATTGGTGTACCAGGTTTTTACCAGGTGTACTTTACCGATCACACCAGAATGAAGTGCGTTAATACCTTCGGAAAGCAGATCCCAGGAACGTCTTTGGGCACCCATTTGAACCACACGGTTATATTTTCTTGCAGCCTCAATAGCGAGTTCTCCTTCACGTGGATTGTGTGATAAAGGTTTTTCTACATACACATGTTTGCCTGCAGCACAGCAGATAATGGTAGCGGGTGCATGCCAATGGTCTGGAGTGGCGATGTACACAGCATCCAATTCTTTGTTCTGTATAGTATTGCGAAAATCATTTTCGCCCTTAGGGATTGCTTTACCTGCTTTTACTACCGCATTAATCCCTTTTTGGCGGGCTTTTTCATCTACGTCGCAAATAAAATTTACTTCCGTATTTTCCTGCTTGGCAAAAATGCCTGCAAGGGCCGCTCCCCTGCTATTGCAACCTATGACGGCCATATGAATTCTATCATTGGCACCTATAATCCTGTTATAACTTTTAGCACCAAACACCTGTGATAGTCCACCTACTGCCACTATTGCAGAACCTTGTGAAATATTTTTTAAGAATACTCTCCTTGATTTTTTCATATAGGTTCTAATTTATTAGTAAGGCAATCTGTTGAACAAACTAATTGGAAGGGCAATTGTGTACTGTGAATTTTGTTCTTTTTCTGCATCAACTGCAAAATCAAGGTATGAAAATTTACGAAAACGATGTAGTTTAAAGATTGCTTTGAAAGTCTTTGAAGATAAATCATGCAAGGAGACTGTTACCTGATTAACTTTAAATTGTATAACAATTGTAACTGATGGAAAAACTATACTGGGGAATTATTGGTTGCGGTAATGTAACAGAAATTAAAAGCGGTCCCGCATTTAACAAAGTATCCAATTCAGAATTGGTTGCTGTGATGCGAAGGGATGCATCAAAGGCAAAGGATTATGCGGAAAGGCACCAGGTACCAAAATGGTTTGACGATGCAGATGCCCTAATTCATGATCCTGCCATCAATGCTATATATATTGCCGCACCTCCCCATGTGCATGAAGCTTATGCTATTGCTGCATTACAGGCTGGGAAACCAGTTTATGTAGAAAAACCAATGGCAACCAATCTTGCTGCCTGCCTGCGCATGAAAGCAATGGCAGATAAAACGGGTGTTAAACTGGTTGTGGCTCATTACAGAAGGGCATTACCTATGTTTCAGTATATAAAACAATTATTAATTGATAAAGTTATCGGGGAAATAAGGACTATTCATTTACGTATGCTACAACCAGATCAATCCTTAACCATTGCACAAACAGAAACCAATTGGCGCGTAGATCCATCCATTGCAGGTGCAGGTTTGTTTTTTGATCTGGCACCCCACCAACTTGACCTGATGATGTATTATTTTGGAGAACCAACAGCATATATGGGGTTAAGTGCTAACCAGGCATCACTTTACGAGGCAGAAGATGTAGTTACAGGTATCATTCAATTTAAAAATAAGGAATTATTTACCGGACAGTGGTGCTTCACCACTGCAGAAGGTATGGCAGAAGATATAGTGGAAATCAATGGTTCCATTGGTAAGATCTCATTTCCTGTTTTTGGCTATGATGTAACCTTTAAAACGGCAGAAAAATCTGAGGTGACCCATTTTGCACCGCCCACACATATTCAACAGCCTATAATACAAAAAGTGACCGACTATTTTTTAGGAAAGTCGGATAACCCTTGCAGTGCAGAGGATGCAATCTTATCGATGAAAGTAATGGAGCAGTTTGTAAAAAGTTCTGATTAAATAAAAATTGATAAAAACTGATTTTATGAAACAGATACCAAGAAGAAACTTTATAAAAGTGCTGGCAACAACCACAGCACTAAGTGGTACAGGTAATTTATTATCAGCACAAAATAAAAATACCCCATCACCATCGGAGCTGAATAGGTTTAAAATAAGTTTGAACGCCTATTCTTTTAATGCACCCCTCATCAACAAAAAAACCACCTTAGATGAAGTATTGGACTTCTGTGTCAAAGTGGGTTTTGATGCCATAGATATTACTGGTTATTATTTCCCAGGATATCCGGAAATACCTTCTGATGAATATATCTATCATTTAAAAAACAAAGCACACCGATTAGGATTGGAGATCAGCGGAACGGGCGTGCGCAATGAGTTTGCCTATCCGGAAGAAAGTAAAAGAATGGCAGATGTATTGCTGGTAAAAAAATGGATCGATGTGGCCGCAAAACTAGGTGCGCCGGTCATTAGAATTTTCACAGGCAAAACTATGCCTGCAGGATTTTCAAGAGAAACAGTGGAAGGCTGGATAGTAGAAGCCATCAACTTATGTGTAGCTTATGGCAAAGAAAAAGGAGTGATCGTTGCAGTACAAAACCATAATGATTTTATCAAAACATCCAAACAGATGATTAGCATACTGGAGAAAGTAAACAGCGAATGGTTTGGATTGGTGCTTGATACCGGCAGTTTTGTAACTGAAGAACCCTATAGTGAAATTGAAAAAACTACTTCTTATGCAGTTAACTGGCAAATAAAAGAACAATTGAATTATGGCGGGAAAATTGAAAAAATGGATCTGGATAAATTATGTAGAATTATCCACAATTCCAATTACAGAGGTTATTTACCTATAGAAACTTTGAGTCCGGGCGACCCCTATCAAATAGTTCCTCCTTTTTTAGAACAGGTTAGAACAGCTCTTCAAAAAACCTATCCGGCAAAGTAGTAATTTCAAATAGATATATTTATCCTTACTATCAGAAGTTTGACCCCTGATGTCACAACACATTTTTAAGATATTACTATTGCTTTTCGTTTCGCAATATGTATTTAGCCAGGATTTGACAGTGCAGTCAGTGAAAGGCAGGGTTATTGATAAAACCATACAATCACCCTTAACAGGTGCAACTATTGAGTTGATGGATGTAAAAAATCATCTAACAATTACAGATTCTTCGGGCTATTTTAGATTTGAAAAAATTGCCGTTGGTCGCCATACCATTAAAATCAGCTTTGTAGGCTATCACTCTATCATACTCACTAATTTATTGGTTGAATCTGGCAAAGAATTTTTTATCGCCATAGAAATGGAAGAGGAAGTGAGGAATAACCAAGAGGTAGTCGTTTTCAGCAAACCCAATAAATCCAGGCCTTTGAATAATATGGCATTGGTAAGTGCGAGGATGTTTAGCGTAGAAGAAACCAGAAGGTATGCTGCCGGGCTGAATGATCCTGCAAGAATAGCCACCGCTTTTGCGGGCATATCCAGTAATGGAGATAAAAATGCATTGATCATCAGAGGTAATGCACCTAATGGATTACTGTGGCGAATGGAAGGGGTTGACATACCTAATCCAAACCACTTTGCAAGGGTAGGAACTTCCGGAGGTGGTATTTCTATATTAAGTGCACAATTACTTGCCAACTCCGATTTCATAACAAGTGCATTTCCGGCAGAATATGGTAATGCTTTATCAGGCGTTTTTGATATTCATCTGCGCAAAGGAAATAAAGATAAAAGAGAATTTACTTTTTCAGCCAGCACTATTGGCATCGATGCAGCCATGGAAGGATATTTTAAAAAAGGTAAAGCAAGTTCATATCTGGTAAATTATAGGTATGGCTTTCTAACATTGATGCAACAGCTGGGATTTAAGATAAGTGATGCTGCTACTACTTTTCAGGATTTATCATTTCATGTTAATCTGGTAACAAAAAAATCAGGCAGTATTTCATTCTTCGGAATAGGTGGCCTTAGTAATCAAAATACAAGTGCCGTGAATGATTCCATTACCTGGACCAAAGACCCTTCAAAGAGAAGCGGGCGCCTGGATGCCAGTAATACAGGCGCTTTAGGAGTGATTCATACTATTTTGATTGGAAAAAAAACATTGCTCAAAACAGTTATGAGCTTGAATGCAACCAATTACAGAGAAGAAGATAATAAGTATGATAAAATTAATGGTCCCTTGATCATCAATAGAAATAACCAGTTTAAGGAACAGAATACTATATTATCCATCACAGCAACACAGAAATTAAACAGTCAACATGTTATAAAAATAGGTGCCTATGCTACTGGTAAGCATTATACATTGAACCAAAGAGAATCTGTCAATAATATTTTAAAAGATAAAATTAAAACAGAAGGCAACACCGTTCTTACCCAATATTTTAGTCAATGGAAATGGGATCCCTCCAATAATTTTCGCTTTGAACTAGGATTTCATGGACAGTATTTTGCGCTAAACCAAACATCTAGTTTCGAACCAAGAATTGCCTTAAGAATCAGAACAGGGATCAATGATTTTCTGTCATTCGGCTATGGTATGCATGGTCAAATTCAACCACTGGGAAATTATTTTGCAAGAATAAAAGTAGGTGCAGATTCTATTCAACCAAACAAAACGCTTGATTTTAGCAAATCAAATCATTTTGTTATAGGATACAGCAAACAGCTGGCACCTAACTGGAATGTAAAAGCAGAACTTTATTACCAATCATTATTTAATATCCCCATTACTGCCAATAAGTTTACAAGTTTTAGTGTTATTAATATGGATGATGATTTTGCTATAGAAACACTTACCAATAAAGGAAGGGGAGAAAATTATGGTTTGGAGCTAACACTAGAGAGGTATTGGACAGACCAATTTTATTTATTAGCAACAGCCAGCCTTTATGAATCAAGCTATCTCCCTTCAGATAATATTTGGCGGAATACAAGGTATAACTCAAATAATGCCTGGACATTTTTAATTGGAAAAGAGTGGAATCTGAAAGTAAAAAGACCTTCTACTATTAGCCTAGATATTAAAATGATCCATAATGGGGGTGTTAGAGTTACACCCATCAATTTAGCACAATCCATTATTCAAAAAACAACCGTTCTCAACAATTCGAATATTTATGGCGATAAGTTGCCTGCTCTTTTCAGAATGGACGTTCAGACAGAATGGAAGGTTCAGTATAAAAAAATGACAGGCAGTTTAATTGCTGGCGTACAAAATATTACCAACAGGCAAAATCCCGTAAATCAAACATATGATCCGGCTCTTGGCAAAATCCGGTATACCTATTTATTGGGTTTAATCCCGGTTATAGGGTATAAAGTAGATCTCTAAAAAAAAACGGTATTACATAAATAACAGTGTACTATTTTACTGAACAGAAAAATTCATATTTTATTAACCTGTTTTCAAATAATAAGCGTACAAGTTTTTAATGGCTAGATTTTCTTACATTAGTGCTTATGGCCAAAGAGCATTTAAAACGAACCCTAACACCTATCCTGATCTGGGGCCTGGGTGTGGGTTACGTGATCTCGGGTATGTACTTTGGCTGGAATCTTGGTCTTGAGAAGGGTGGCACATTGGGTATGTTACTAGCCACATTCTTAGTCATCATACTTTATACCTGTTTTAGTTTTTCTTATGCAGAACTTGCCTGTGCCATACCCAAAGCCGGTGGTGTGTATGATTATACTGAAAAGGCTTTTAAAAAAGATCTGGGTTTTATTGCAGGCCTGGCACAGATCATTGAGTTTGTATTTGCGCCTCCGGCTATTGCTATAGCCATTGGCGCTTATTTTAATTTGGCATTTCCGCAGATACCGATAACAAGTGCCGCCTTGTTTGTTTACCTTTTTTTTACAGCACTTAATATTTATGGTGTAAAAGCAGCGGCAAATTTTGAATTGATCGTAACCATATTAGCAGTAGGAGAGCTATTGTTATTTGCCGGACTAACCATCCCCCATTTTTCTACAGAAAAATTTATGTTTAACGCTTTCCCTATGGGATGGGGCGGGGCATTTGCTGCCATTCCTTTTGCTATCTGGTTTTTTTTAGGCATTGAGGGCATTGCCAATATTGCGGAGGAAACCCTGCATCCTCAAAAAGATTTACAAAAGGGATTTGGTTGGGCACTGGGTACACTGGTTGTTTTATGCATGCTGGTATTTGCAGGTGCTATTGGCATAAATGGGTGGGAAAGCATTGTGTATCTTACAGATGGCAGCAGCTCAGATTCCCCATTACCATTGGCTTTGGGCAGCATTTTTGCTTCTGATCATTTATTTTATAAATTATTGATCGGAATTGGATTATTTGGTTTGGTGGCTTCCTTCCATGGTTTGTTATTGGCAAGCGGCCGCGCAACATTTGAGTTTGGTAAAATTGGCAATGCGCCTGCATTCCTTGGCAAAGTTCATCAGCGATTTCAAACACCCGCAAATGCTTTGGTGTGTAATGCATTAATGGGAGTGATCATTTTATTTACAGGAAAAACGGCTGAGATCATTATCATTTCTGTATTTGGGGCCATCACACTTTATATATTTTCTATGCTGTCGGTTTTACAATTGCGTAAAAAAATGCCCGCTCTTCACCGGCCATTCAAAGTACCTTTGTATCCTTATACACCCATCATTGCATTGATTATTGCCCTTATTTGTTTGGCGGCTCTGTGTTATTATCACCTGGTTTTGGCTTTGATCTATGCTGGTATTTTAATTTTCTGTTTTTTGTTATTTAAAATTTTCAAAAAATGAGTCAGGCATCTATTTTAGAATACGTTCGCAATCATCCATCAGGAAGGGTGAAAGTTGCCGTTGTGGATATTGATGGCATCTTACGTGGCAAATATATTTCAGCCGAAAAATTTTTATCAGTAGCAGAATCTGACATGGGATTTTGTGACGTGATATTTGGCTGGGATATGGCAGATCAGGCTTATGACAATACCACTTACACCGGCTGGCATACAGGTTATCCTGATGCCAAAGTAAAGATTGATCTCAATAGTTTTCGTAAAATTCCCTGGGAAAATGGTGTACCCTTTTTTCTGGGAGAATTTATTGACGGTAATGGAAATGCCTTAGCCATTTGCCCCAGACAATTATTACAAAAAATAATCGCGGAAACTAAACAAGCAGGGTATAATGCAAAATTTTCGCAGGAATTTGAATGGTTTAATTTTAAAGAAACAAGTACCAGTTTTGCTGCAAAAGATGGAAGGAACCTTTCTCCCCTAACATCCGGCATGTTTGGCTATTCTATTTTACGCAGCAGCGAAAGAAACGATTATTTCAGCGCCTTATTTGATCAGCTAAAACAATTCGATATTCCCTTAGAAGGGTTACATACAGAAACAGGTCCGGGTGTTTATGAAGCAGCCATCACCTACAGTGATGTTTTACAATCAGCCGATAATGCCTGTCTGTTTAAAACATCCGTGAAAGAAATTGCTTACCAATTTGGCATTCTCCCAACTTTTATGGCAAAGTTCTCTGAGTATCTTCCGGGTTGCAGTGGTCATGTGCACCAATCATTATGGCAAAACGACCAGAATAGTTTTTACGATGCAACGCATCCGAACCATATGAGTGAGACCATGCAATGGTATATGGCAGGACAATTATATTGTTTACCCCATATCTTACCCATGATTGCCCCCACCATCAATTCTTATAAGCGTTTGGTAGAAGGCGCCTGGGCACCCACTACCCTTACCTGGGGCTTAGATAACCGAACAGTTGCCTTACGTGCATTAACAGGCGGCAGTAAATCTTGCAGGTTAGAAACAAGGGTGGTAGGCAGTGATACCAATCCATACCTGGCTATGGCTGCTTGTTTGGCGGCTGGTATGTATGGTATCAGGAATAAAATAGAATTACAGGAAATGACTACCGGTAATGGTTATAGGGATGTACGATTTGGCAGCTTACCCAAAAATTTAGACGAGGCGAATCTGGCGATGAAAAAATCAACAGTGGCAAAATCTTTGTTCGGAGAATCCTTTGTGAATCATTTTACCCAAACCCGTGATTGGGAAGTTCGGCAGTTTGCGAAAGTGGTAACGGATTGGGAAACAAAAAGGTATTTTGAAATCATATGATTTTTCAACACAGAGACTCAGAGTTACAGAGGTACACAGAGTGATGTATCAGGGCTAAATCTATTAGGACTAACATTTTAAAAAAATACAAACAAAGAATTTAATCTCATGTCGATTGCACAATTTAATTTTCCAACAACGATAAGATTTGGCGCAGGTGTAATAGCAGAATTACCTGGGCACCTGCAAAAACAGGGTTTGCAAAAACCATTGATAGCAACAGATCCAACGATTGCGAAACTTCCTTTTTTTGAAAAGATCATACAGGATTTAGATGCTGTTGGTATTAAAACAACCGTTTTTTATGATATCCATAAAAATCCTGTAAAGTCAGACGTATACAAAGGTGCAGACGCTTATGATGCTGCAGAATGCGATTGTATCATAGGTATTGGTGGCGGTGCTGCCATTGATGTGGCAAGGGCGATATTATTGCGGATTAATCATCGGGAAGATCTGTTCAAATATGATGACCTGATTGGCGGTGATGTCTATGTAACCAATGATGTGCCTTATTTTATTACAATCCCAACAACCGCCGGAACCGGAAGTGAGGTGGGTAGGTCTGCGATCATTGCAGATGACGAAACCCATCAGAAAAAAATTCTTTTCTCACCAAAATTATTAGCCAAAATAGTTTTTGCAGATCCCTTGTTAACAATGGATCTCCCACCGCATATCACAGCAGCAACTGGGATGGATGCACTGACACATAATATGGAAGCTTTTCTTGCTAAAAATTACCATCCACTCTGTGATGGTATTGCTTTGGAAGGAATTAGATTAATAGGACTATCCTTAGAAAAAGCTGTAAAAGATCCAGACATTGAGGCGAGATCTAATATGCTCTTAGCTTCCATGATGGGTGCGATAGCTTTTCAAAAAGGCTTAGGTGTGGTTCATTCATTGGCGCATCCTTTATCTAGTTTATTGGATACTCACCACGGTTTGGCAAATGCAGTTAACCTCCCTTATGGCATGCAATTTAATATAGAAGGATTTGAAGACAGGTTTGTACGTATTGCCAAAGCCCTTGGCTTATCCAATGAAACTGGTGAAGGAGTAGTGGCTTATTTATTTAATTTGAATAAAAAATTGGGCATACCTCTCACATTAAAAGAGATTGGCGTAAAAGACGAGCACATTGAAACCCTTGCTGATCTTGCCTTTGCAGATTTTGCACACCCTAATAACCCTAAACCTGTTTCCAGGGAAGCATTCAAAAATTTATACCTAAAAGCATTATAGAATTGTATGAAATTAAAGATTGGCATTAGTTTTACACTAACGAAATATCCCAATTATATCAGCTGGATGAAAGCTGCAGGCTGGGATATTGACATCGTTGAATTAACTTATGAAAAAGAGAACACAGAAGATTTAAAAGTTTGCCATGGACTCATATTAAGTGGTGGTATTGATATTGACCCTTTTTTTTATGCAGCCGATAACTTAGATTATCCGTTTCGCCCTAAAGAATGGAATAGGATCCGGGATGAATTTGAAATAAATCTTTTCAAAACAGCCACAGATTTACAAATGCCTATACTGGGTATTTGCAGGGGTTTGCAGTTGGTGAATGTGGCATTGGGTGGAACACTTGTGCAGGATATTGAAACAGCTGGTAAGCCCAATCACCGTGCAATGAATGATGTAGATCATGTTCATAGCATTACAGTAAATGAAAATACCTTACTGGCATCCGTAAGCGGCATTCAAAATGGACAGGTCAATAGTGCGCACCACCAGGCTATTGCTAAAGTTGCGGATGCGTTGATGGTAAATGCTTTCACAGCAGATGATATAATTGAAGGAGTGGAATGGAAAATAAAAGAGGGCAAATCTCCCCTGCTCTGCACACAATGGCATCCGGAAAGAATGGATGCGACTGATCCCAGCCCCTTTTCAGGGAATATAAGAAATTGGTTTTTGAATGAAACAGAAAAATTTGCGCAATGAATATTTATAATCCTGCCAATGGCGAAATCCTTAGTACTGTAAAAGAAGATGACCAGCTCAGTTTTAATGAAAAGCTTTCCCAATTAAAGGAAGGACAAAAACAGTGGGCGAAAAAAGAACTTTCAGAAAGAATCCTAATTCTGCAGAAATTTGCAAGCTTGCTTAAAAGAGACCTTGAAACATCTGCTTCCATTCTAAGTTCAGAAGTAGGCAAGCCAATACAACAATCTAAAAACGAAGTAAATGGTGCTTGCGCAAGAATTGACTGGCTAACAAATAATGCAGAAAAATACCTTAGTGAAGAATGGATGACCAGTGAAGGTGCTACCCTTGAAAAAATAGTATATGAACCCTTAGGTATCATTGGTAATATCTCTGCATGGAATTATCCCTATTTGGTGGGCACCAATGTATTTGTACCTGCATTACTTGCAGGTAATGGGGTTTTGTATAAAGCTTCTGAGCTTGCTACTTTAACAGGCATCAACATACAGCAACATTTATATGAAGCTGGGGTACCCGAAAATGTATTTCAATTGATCACCGGTGGCAAGGAAGCTGGGCAATTATTATTAGACGCTGACTTGGATGGCTATTATTTTACAGGCTCGTATAAAACGGGCAAATATATTTATGACCAGGTAAGTAAAAAGATGAAACCCTGTGGTTTGGAATTAGGCGGAAAAGATCCATTGTATGTAACTGATGACATTGATGATATCAGTACGGTTGCGATCAACACCGCTGATGGTGCATTTTACAATAATGGACAAAGCTGTTGCTCAGTAGAGAGAATATATGTGCATGAAAAAGTGTATGATGCTTACCTGGCTGCTTTTGTAAAGGAAGTACAAGGTTATCAGATAGGAAAGCCAACAGAAAATGTTTATATAGCCGCATTAACACGTAAAGAACAACCTGCGTTTCTTGCAGCACAGGTGGCTGATGCCGTGAAAAAAGGCGGTTCAGTTTTGTGTGGCGGGAAGATCATTGAAGGACCAGGTAATTATTTTGAACCAACCGTTATTACAAAAGTAACCCACCAGATGGATCTTATGAAAGAAGAATCGTTTGGGCCTATCATTGGTATCATGAAAGTAAGTGGCGATGCAGAAGCCATTAACTTAATGAATGATACAGTTTATGGATTAACAGCTGCTGTTTTTTGTAAGGATGAAGAAAGAGCTAAAGGAATTATGGAACAATTAAATGCGGGTACTGTATATATGAATTGTTGTGACCGCGTAAGTGCCGCTCTCCCCTGGAGTGGTAGAAAGAATAGTGGTTTTGGCGCTACCTTATCACATGTGGGTTTAAGAACATTTACACAACCTAAGGCTTACCACTTAAGGCATTAAAAAAGCTGCAGATTTTTAGCTGCAGCTTTCTTAAAAATATTCTTAAGGATTTTTTAATACCCAGGGTTCTGTTTTAAATAGCCCGGCAAATTAGATGCACCATCAATCGCTGTTTGCGGAACTGGGTATAACCTTTTATTTTTATCCGTATTATTTTTTTCAGTCCATATTCCTTCATATTTACCAAAACGGATCATATCTGTTCTTCTCTGCATTTCCCAATAAAATTCAAATCCTCTTTCCTGAAATAAAAGGTCCAGGGTAATGCTGGTAAGAGGTGTGGGCTTTACGCTGTAAGCTGTTCTAGCGTTTCTTACTGTATTTACATCAACCAGTGCAGCTGCCGCATCGTTATTTTTTCTAAGTTTTGCTTCAGCGCGCATCAAATAAATATCTGCTAAACGTAAGATGATAATATCTGCTTCACCAAAATTTCTTCCACTTACTGATTTTCTGCTGAACTCATATTTTTGAACCCGATAACCTGTTGAATAGTCGCTACCTGCGGTGGTAAAATCAATTTTTTCTGTAAACTCTACTGGTGAAGTAGGTCTGTTACGCGTAGCGTTGAATAGTTTGCCCACTTTGAATTTCCCATCAGGACATTTTACAAACACACCATTGTTACGTATTAGTCCAAACTGCTGACCACGCAAAATACCACGATCTATATTAAAATCTGTTACACATGAATCAGCTGGATTGGTATTCATGGAAATATTCTGCTTAAAAAATCTCGGGTCTCCTGCTGCTGGATCCTTTGGTGCATTGGCTCTTACCCATGATTGATAAAAGTCAGATGTTATTGCCGGACCATCCGTTCCATTAGCCCCTGGGAATGCTGATAAGGGAAATTGGTCACCAGATAATGAAAAATAAGCCAATCGGTTATGTCCATTCAAATCAGCTCTTTGATCAACCGCAAAGATCAATTCTTTAATGTCGTGGTTATTGTCTCCAAAGATGGAAAAATAATCAGTCGCAAGTGCGTACAGTCCTGAACTGGTAATTTTATCGCAATATTTGATCACTTCATCCATGTCTTCTGTTTTAAAAACAGGCACATTATTATAATAAATATCACGGTAAGCTGCTGCATTCAAATGAAGGCGTGCTAATAATCCCCATACACCTGCTTTGGTTAATCTTCCTGGGCCAGTGGTATTGTCTAATAAGGGTTCTACTGCTAATAATTCTTTCTTGATATAGTC
>CALRUV010000099.1:0-12478 GCA_943371455.1 Chitinophaga pinensis
GATTTTTCTGTGATCAAAGGAAGGTATTTAAGTCAATTACAGACAGAGTTTCGCCAACCCAAATCTCCTGCCGATTCTATCAGAATCAGGAACGAGATCATCAATATGGAAAAAGAATCGCAGGATTATCGTGATAATATTACTAACAAATACCCCAATTCCCTGCTAACCATGTTGCTGAATGCCATGAAAAGGCCTACAGCACCTGCAATCCCGATAGTAAAGGGTAAGCCCGACTCCACATATCCTTATCGTTTTGTAAAAGACCATTATTGGGATGATGTAAGTTTTAATGATGACAGACTTTTAAGAACGCCTTTCTTTGAACCCAAACTGGAAGATTATTTCAGGACCATGGTGCCGCAGGACCCAGATTCTATCATCAATGAAGTAAAATATATATTACTCTCTGCCAGAACTGGTAAAGAAATGTATCCCTACCTGTTAACCAAGTTTACCAATAAATACATGAACCCAGAGTTTATGGGTCAGGACAAAGTATTTGTTTACCTGTTCGAAAATTTCTATGCAAAGGGAGACACTGTTTTATTAAATCCGGCATCCAGAAAAACCATTACAGAAAGGGCTTACAGTTTGATGGCTAATCAGATTGGACAGGCATCGCCGCAATTAAACCTAACTGATACAACAGGGAAAATACTGCCGCTGTATAATGTAAATGCACCTTTCACGATCGTTACTTTCTGGGATCCTAATTGCGGGCATTGCAAAGAAGAGATTCCCCGTTTAGATTCCTTTTACCAGGCAAAATGGAAGAAATACGGCGTTTCTGTGTATTCTGTGAATATTTATGAAAATGAGAATACTGCCTGGAAAAAATTTATTAAGGAAAAGAAGCTGCCCAAAGAATGGATCCATGCTTATGAAACCAGGGAGGCCAAATCTGCAGGAGAAAAAGCAGGGCTTCCTAATTTCAGACAACTATTTGATATTTTTAAAACACCAACTACCTATTTATTAGATAAGGATAAACACATCATAGCCAAACAGCTGAGTTTGGAACAGTTTGATGACCTGATTGAGACCAAGCGGAAAAAACAATAACGCAAAAGGGTTTTATTGCTGCATCCAATTACCTGATTTCTTTTACCACATTCCAGATAACTTTTGGCTTGCCCAGTGTGTAATAATGCAATACAGGCACGCCAAATTGCTTCAGTTCTTTACTTTGCTGAATTAGCCATTCGGTTCCAACCTGCTCACAATCCAGGTCTGTTTTGCATTTCATGATCTCATTAGACAATTCAGTTGGGATATCTACATGAAAGATTCTAGGTAGCACAGACAATTGTTTCTTGGTGGTAAGAGGTTTTAATCCCGGAATAATAGGAACCTGAATGCCCATATCCCTGCAGGCTTTTACAAAGTCGAAGAATTTCTGGTTGTCGAAAAACATCTGTGTCATGATGTATTCTGCCCCAGCATCTACTTTTTGTTTCAGTTTCAACAAATCTATTTCCAGATTGGGTGCTTCAAAGTGCTTTTCGGGGTAACCGGCAACGCCTGTACAAAAATTTGTTTTGCCCCCGTTTTTGATATCCTCGTCGAGGTATAACCCATTATTCATATGGTTTACCTGTTGTAATAAGTCTAATGCATAATGGTTTCCATCTTTTTCAGGCTCGAAAGCTGCTTCGTTTTTGGCGGCATCTCCCCTTAAAACCAGCACATTATCAATGCCCAGAAAATCAAGGTCTATCAATGCGTCTTCTGTTTCTCTTTTGGTAAATCCGCCACAAATAATATGTGGAACCGCATCTACCTGGTAATGATTCATGATAGCTGCACAAATACCCACAGTTCCCGGACGTTTGCGCACTTCCACTTTTTCAAATGTGCCATCCGTTTTTTTCTTGAACATGGTTTCACTGCGGTGGTAGGTAACATTGATCCATGATGGCTTATATTCCATTAGAGGATCAAGGTGATCATATAGAGAAGTAATCGTTTTGCCTTTCAAAGGAGGCAAAACTTCAAAAGAAACAAGTGCGTCTGTAGCCTGTTGAATATGGTCTGTAATTTTCATCTTGCTATATATTTTGCTGCAAAATCATGCCTTATATGGCGATTTTATTTAAACGGGTGCAATATACAATGATGTGTGCTTAAGAAAAACAACTGTTAAGATAAAGGCTTTGCAGAGAATTCATAAGCTTAAACACTATTTTTGCCAAAACTCTTCATTTGAATCTCAGGATACATACCAAAGACCTGGTAAAAAGCTATAAGGGCCGAACAGTAGTTAAAGATGTTTCTGTGCATGTACAACAGGGAGAGATTGTAGGTTTATTAGGGCCGAATGGAGCAGGCAAAACCACTACTTTCTATATGGTAGTTGGTTTGATTAAACCAGATGAAGGCAGTGTTTTTTTGAATGACCTGAATATTACCAAACTGCCTATGTACAAAAGGGCTCAAATGGGCATCGGCTACCTTCCCCAGGAAGCCAGCGTTTTTAGAAAACTAAGCGTAGAGGATAATATTCTTTCTGTACTTGAAATGACCAAATTATCCCATCAGGAAAGACACCACAAACTGGATTCTTTATTGGATGAGTTTAACCTCCACCATGTTCGTAAAAACAATGGCGACAGTTTGAGTGGTGGTGAAAGAAGAAGAACAGAAATTGCCAGGGCACTTGCTGTTGATCCAAAATTTATTTTACTGGATGAGCCCTTTGCCGGCGTAGATCCCATTGCTGTGGAAGATATTCAGAGTGTGGTAGCCAGGCTCAAATTCAAAAATATAGGCATCCTGATCACAGATCATAATGTAAACGAAACCCTCTCCATCTGTGATCGTGCATACTTGCTCATTGAAGGCAAGATCTTCAAACACGGAACTGCAGAAGAACTGGCAGAAGACGAAAAAGTAAGAAGACTCTACCTAGGTACCAATTTTGAATTGAAACGGAAAGATTGGATCATCGAAATGGGAAAAGATGGCCCTTCCGGAATGTCAGAGGGTGATGGTTTACTAAAATAATTGTATTGATTCCCCTTCACGTTCG
The DNA here is from genome assembly GCA_943371455.1 of Chitinophaga pinensis. Lineage (GTDB taxonomy): Bacteria > Bacteroidota > Bacteroidia > Chitinophagales > Chitinophagaceae > Sediminibacterium > Sediminibacterium pinensis_J. Next base: position 3,032 of record CALRUV010000099.1, read on the forward strand.
CTTTTGTCATTATCATTCCTTATTTTGCTGACTACTGCACATGAAACTGCTTAGTCCCGCAATATCCCGTTTGGCCAGGTTCCGGCATTGGCGCATAGAACAATGGATCAATGGTCCCATTGATGCACAACGTGAAGTATTACAAGACCTTGTAACCCACGGCCAGTATACAGAATTTGGTAGAAAATTTGGATTTGAAGAAATTTTTACCATCCGTAAATTCAAGGAATGTGTGCCTATTCATGAATATGAAGACCTGAAACCATATATAGACAGGCTGATGCAGGGTGAAGAAAATGTTTTATGGAATACGCCTGTAAATTGGTTTGCAAAAAGTAGCGGTACTACCAATGATAAAAGTAAGTTCATCCCCATTACACAGGAAAGTTTGGAAGACTGTCATTTTCAATCTGCTAAAGATGTGCTTACCCTCTACTACAACTTCAATAATGAAAGTGATCTGTTAACAGGTAAGGGATTAGTTATTGGAGGTAGCCACCAGATCAGTCAGATCAATGAAGACATTCAATACGGCGATCTGAGTGCCGTGTTACTGCAAAATACGCCCATGTGGGCCAATTGGATCAGAACCCCGGAATTATCCATTGCCTTGATGGATGAGTGGGAGGGCAAGATTGAAAAATTAGCTCAAACCACCATCCCTGAACAAGTGAGTTCGATTGCGGGTGTACCTACCTGGACCCTGATTCTATTGAAAAGAATTCTGGAGATAACCGGAAAAGCAACCATCAAAGAAGTATGGCCACAAATGGAATTATACATCCATGGTGGGGTTTCCTTTTTGCCCTATCGGGAACAATTCAGAAAAATTATGGGGGAAGGATGCACCTATCTGGAAATGTATAATGCCAGTGAAGGTTTTTTTGCTGCACAGGATAACCCGGATGAAGAAGGCATGTTGCTTTTTTTAAACCATGGCATCTTTTATGAATTCATGCCTGTAGAGGAATATGGAAAAGAAAATCCCAAAACCATTGGATTATCAGATGTAGCAATTGGCACTAATTATGCATTGGTCATTAGTACCAATGGTGGCTTATGGCGCTACCTGGTAGGTGATACCATTCAATTTACCACAACTTTCCCTTTTCGGATAAAAGTGAGTGGACGTCTAAAACAATATATTAATGCTTTTGGCGAAGAATTGATTGCCGATAATGCAGATAAGGCCATCTGTATTGCCTCCCATAAAACAGGATTGGTGGTTTTAGATTATACAGCAGCACCAGTGTATTTCAATGATAATTCGCGTGGCGCACATGAATGGCTGATAGAATTTGAAACAACACCAAACAATACCCAGCAATTTGCCTATGAACTGGATTGCGCACTTAAAACCCTGAATAGCGATTACGAAGCGAAAAGATACAAGGATATGGCACTTACCTTACCACTGGTAAAAGCATTGAAAAAAGGCACATTTCATGACTGGCTAAAGAGCAAAGGAAAACTGGGTGGGCAGCATAAGGTTCCACGTTTGAGTAATGACCGGAAATATGTGGATGAGATACTTGCCATGATCTAGCATCTTCCGTTGATTCTTTTTCTAAAATAACCTTATTCAGCAAGTATCATTTTTTTACTTTTACTATTCTCTAAAAATATCAGACTATGAAATTACTGGAAGGAAAAGTATCTATTGTAACTGGAGCAGCCCGTGGAATAGGGGCAGCCATTGCCTTAAAACTGGCCGAACATGGCAGTGATATTGCCTTTACTTACGTGAGTGATAGCAGTGCTGAAAAAGCAGCCAACCTGGAAAGCCAGTTAACCGCATTGGGTATCAAAGCAAAAGCCTATAAAACGAATGCAGGTGATTTTGCAGAAACTGAAGTATTTGTAAATGATGTATTGAAAGAATTTGGTAAGGTAGATATATGCGTAAATAATGCAGGAATCTCTAAAGATAATTTGCTGCTCCGTATGACGCCAGAGCAGTGGGATGATGTGATGGATATTAACCTGAAGAGTGTTTTTAATATGACCAAACAAGTTATCCGCCCCATGATGAAAGCCAAGAGCGGAACGATCATTAATATGAGTTCTATCATTGGCATCAGAGGCAATGCAGGACAAAGTAGTTATGCAGCCAGCAAAGCCGGTATCATTGGTTTTACCAAATCTGTTGCGCTGGAACTGGGTAGCCGTAATATCCGATGCAATGCCATTGCCCCCGGATTTATTGAAACAGATATGACACATTACCTGAAAGATGGCGATGGCGCGTCAGAATTTCTTAAAAAAATTCCATTAGGACGCTTTGGAAAAGCAGAAGAAATTGCTAGTACCACTCTTTTTCTGGCCAGCGATATGAGCTCATACATAACTGGGCAGGTATTAAGTGCCTGTGGCGGTTTAAACATTTAAGATGTTTAGTGTTATGAATTCTTTAACAACAAGGCTTGTTGACTTTCAGTAATTTTCATCAACACCATGAAAAAGAAAATAGTTGGTTTTTTCTTATTATTGATTCTCTCCACACAAGTATTGCCTTTACAGCAAATGGGCAATAGCTTCTTCAGCAATCTGCCAGTTGAAGAGATCCCGCATGGTTTAGAACTTGATAAAGACGAGATTAAAAAAGCTGATGCAAAAAATGACTTTATTACCCTTAGCGCTGATAAAATTCAAAGTACTTATTTAACTGCCGCATCTTTATACCGATTAGCATCAGTTGTAATGCCTGTAAACCATTCATCAGCCATAGAAGTTCCTCCACCTAATTTTTTTTTGTAAAACAATTGCCTAATTTCCTCTTTTCATTTATCTATTAGCAGCATGAAAAAATATTTTCAAAATGCCGGCGATGACTTTTCGGCATCCATCGTTATTTTCCTGGTAGCTTTACCACTTTGCCTGGGCATTGCCCTTGGCTCCGGAGCACCATTGTTTTCGGGTTTAATTACAGGTATTATAGGTGGTATAGTTGTGGGTTTACTAAGCGGTTCTCAGTTGAGTGTTAGTGGACCGGCAGCCGGTTTGAGTTTTATAGTGGCAGCTTCTATCATTAAATTACAGGTATATGAAGCTTTTTTGCTGGCTGTTGTACTGGCAGGAATTTTTCAATGGATTTTAGGTTCCCTAAATGCAGGTATTATTGGCGATTATGTGCCCAATTCTGTCATCAAAGGAATGCTGGCAGCTATTGGATTTATTTTAATACTCAAGCAGGTTCCACATTTGATTGGTTATGATGCAGATTTTATAGGAGATGAAACCTTTAGTCAGAGCGACAATAAAAATACATTCACCGAAATCATTCAATCGATTGAATTTATTACACCATCCGCTTTGCTTATAGGGATTTCTTCGCTTTTGATCTTATGGTTGTGGGAGTCAAAGCTTCTAAAGGCACAAAAAAATCTTCACAGAATTCCTGCTCCGCTACTCGCAGTTATTACAGGGGTACTCATCAATGGCTATTTTAAAATGTTTCAGCCGGAATTTGCCCTTGAATCAAAACACCTGGTACTTTTACCCGTAATCAATAATGCAGAAGGTTTTACTGCTTTGTTTACTTTTCCTAAAATGAGCTATCTCTTTCAAACGAATGTTTGGCTAGCTGCCATCACCATTGCATTGATTGCCAGCCTGGAAACATTGATTGGTATTGAAGCGATTGATAAGTTAGATCCCTTAAAAAGGGTTACGCCTCCCAACAGGGAATTAAAAGCACAGGGAATTGGCAATATATTATCAGGGTTGATTGGAGGTATTCCGCTAACATCTGTTGTGGTAAGAAGTTCCGCAAACATTACAGCTGGTGCAAAAACCAAAGTTTCAACTATTATTCATGGATTCTTGCTCTTGATTTGTGTGTTGTTAATACCCGGGATCTTAAACCTTATACCCTTAAGTGCGCTTGCTGCTATCCTGATTTATACCGGATTCAAACTTGCCCGGATTTCTTTGTTCAAAGAATTTTTCCTTAAAGGATGGGATCAGTTTGTGCCATTCATCGGAACCATTATTGCCATACTGCTCACTGATTTGTTAATAGGAATCATTGTAGGTATCATTATTGGCTTATTCTTTATGGTGAGAAGTAACTTTAGATCTGCTATTTTATTTGTAGAAGATAAGAACCACTACCTGATCAGGTTTAAAAAGGATGTTTCCTTTCTCAATAAACCCATTATTAAAAAGAAACTGGAAAGTATCCCTAAAGACGCCTTCCTGATGTTCGACCCTACCAGAGCAGGTTTTATCGATAAAGATATTATTGAAGAGGTAAACGATTTTATGCTGCATGCACACCTTAAAAACATTAAAATAGAAATTAAAAAAAGTGCAAGTAACCCAAAAGAACATCTATTTAACGAACCACAAAATTCAACAAAATGAAAACATACGAAAAACTATTACTTGAAAATAAAGCCTGGGCAAAGGAAAAAGTAGATGACGACCCTGGATTTTTTGATCGGTTATCAAAAATTCAAACACCGGAATTCCTATGGATCGGATGCAGTGATAGCAGGGTGCCTGCCAACCAAATCACCAATACAGAACCTGGAGAAATATTCGTTCATCGCAATATTGCCAATCTTGTTGTACATACAGATGTTAATCTTTTAAGTGTTCTTGACTATGCCGTTACACACCTGAAAGTGAAGCATGTAATAGTATGTGGCCATTATGGTTGTGGCGGTGTAAAAGCAGCATTAACCAACCACGATTACAAACAGGTACTGAATATGTGGTTAAGAAATATAAAAGATGTCTATCGTTTACATAGAGAAGAGCTTGATTTTTTTACAAATGAAGAAAAAAAAGTAGATCGTCTCGTAGAACTAAATGTGCAGGAACAGGTAATGCACCTAGCCAAAACTTCCATCATTCAAAGAGCCTGGAAAAACGAACAGCGTCCTGATTTACACGGATGGGTTTATGGATTAGAGGATGGCATCATCAATCCTGTATATGAAATGAAAGCAGGAACACATATCAATCCATTGTATGAATATGATGACCTGTAATTATTAACAGCTTTCAAGCTACATAGCAATACATACTTATCAGGAAGACTTGAAAGCAATAGGATGGTATGTTTTTTTATGTTGTCCACAGAATAGTCTGATATAGATCCGTAAAAGTGATAATTCAATAAATAACAGACTTAAAGCAATGACGATAATGAGAAAATATTGGTGACTTTCAATATAAGTAAGCATGAGGTCAATACCAATATAGAGCGGTGAAATAGGAAAACCAATCAGTCCCAAACAGGCAATCAAAAACATGATGGCAATTTTAGGGTGTTCGTAACCATTGCCATGGTATTGGTCTAGTGAGATATCATCTTCTAATTTAGATAAACGGTACAAAGCATAATAGCCCAATAATCCAAAAAAGAAGATTCCTCCGGAATACATCAATAAATATTTGATGGGTATATGGTTGTCGAGAGATATACTCAAGATGATAAACAGGTGACTGCCAACTACCCTCTTCCAGGCTTTCTTTCCGGATGCCCTTTCGGTAAAAGATCGTAAAATCAATAAAAGCGATAAAAAAGAAAATATAGTTACCAGTGTATCAATCAGCACTTCATTCATCTTTTCTTCATTAATGTCAACATAAATTCCTAAAATAAATAGAAGCAAGAAAAGTACACGTACAAATGGCTTGTCAATTTTTGCAGCAAATGTTCCAACAACTTTAAAGGGCTTCCATAAATAACGGTAATGCGTTATATCCATATCAAACTCTTTGATGGATAGCATATAAAGCGAGTTAACCCATTTATTAGAAACGATGTTCTTCAATATTGGCACTTTGAATAATTGATGATGTATCAGGTAGCTAAGCACAGAAGGGGAAACAAGAATCTGATAAGCCCTTAAAAAAGCATTTCCGGCAAAATGAACCAAAGCCAGTGTATGAAAGCCGAAAGCTATTTCAACAAAAATCAGCCCGATCTGGGTGATGGAAGCATAAGCAATCTGGGTTTTGGCAGTAGGCTGGGCTTTAGCAATACTATTACAAATAAGACTGGTAATGATTCCGCTTACACCAATAAGCACCCTTACTACATTCAGGTGTTCCCAAAAAGGAAAAGTGCGTAATAAAAGAAAAACACCCAGATTAATAGAAAGTGACCCATAAAATATGGCACTGGAACTGGAAGGTCCTTCCATAGCCCTGGAAACCCAGGATGAAAAAGGGAACATAGCAGATTTTATGGATGCTGATAAAAAAATCATACAGCCGATAACGGTTGCCAATACGATATGGTGTTCATTTTCCACCAAATACGCTTTGGTTTCATGCATTTGGTAAAAGGAAACATTTTCGTGCCATAGATGATGGCAAAGCCACATTGCGAGAATCAGTAAGATATCACCCAGCCTATACATCGAAACAACTTTCATCGCATTTTTTACAGGTAAATACCGATCGCGATAAAATGAAATGAGTAAGAAAGATGTTATACCAACCATTTCCCATCCAACAAATAAGGTTTCAAAATTTCCTGCTACAACTACCAGTGTGTAGCCGAAAAAGAAAAGTTGAATATTATTGAAATACCGCTTAAAGCCTTCTTCTCTATGAATATAAAATTTACTAAAAACAGACACCAGGAACTTTAAGATAGTACCCACTGTTAAAAAAACTGCCGCAGTTATATCAAAATAATAATCTACATAAAAATCGAACTGTGGTGTTTTTAAAATTGTAAACTGTTTAATATCCAGTATTTTAAAATCTACCAAAGCCCATTGGTATAAAAACCAGGCCAGATAAACCAGTTGCAAACCAGCGGTAGCTATCGCAATGGCAGAAAGGGTTTTCTCGTGCCTTTTATTTTGCACCGCACTGATCAAAAACCCAACCAATGGTATATAGATAAAAAATTGCAGGAATTGTTCCATAATTATTTGGTTATTTTAATGCATACACTGGAAGGTTTTCCTGTGTGGCATCTTCAATAGTAAATGATTGCATTTCCTTACCCAGGTTAATTAATTCTTCTGCATGGTTAAGAAGTGGCGCTTTACCGCTTAAAGGTTCATATCTGGTAAAGCCTCCCTTCAGGAAACGGTACAAATGGTTGTCGGCCGGATTCAATACCATCAGGTGCACCCATTCATTGATATACCATTGGTACATATCCGGTGTAGTCTGAATGGTTTGAAGCACTATTTCAGGATAATGTTCCACAATTACCAATAGTCTAACAGGATCATGCACTTCTATCATTTGCACCGGCAGTCCTGGTCGTAGATCTCCATCGCTGCTATTGGAAACACCAATCAGGCCCATTACATTATGCGGCAATTTTGTTCCTGCACCCAGCTTATGGTTATCGATACGTGAAAAATAATATTCTAAATTAATCCCTCCGCAAACCGGTCCAATAGGTCTGATCACATTGGATAATAATTGTCCCGTTGGGTCGGTTGCATAATCATAAGAATTCAAAAATGCACGCCTGTCTAAAAAAAGGTTTTTAGATACCTCTCTTCTGCCAATAATACACATGGCATTAGAGCCATGCCCAAGTTCTGGCCGGGGTTCAAAAAGAGATACCGATCTCTTCCTGATCTCATTTCTGATTTTTTTTATAGGTGCTGAAGAATCAATAGAAGCAAATCTTCTGGAACGTTCTTTTGCATTCAAATCCAATGCATCTTCAAAATGTTCCAGGTTTTTTTTGTGTAATTGTATGGCGGATTCCGGTAGATCATCAACACCAAAGAATCCAATTTCATCAGCGGCTGTATCATGGAGGGCACCCACAAATATACTAGTAGAGGGAATGTGAATTCCTCTATTGGCCAGTTCTTCCCTAACAGCTGGGTGATTGGCCATAAAAGCAAATACTTTGGCATTAACGGACCCCGGACGGCCACTGCAGGCACCACAATCATGTGCACCATGGTGTGGGTTATTAGCACTACTGCTGCCATGTGCTACCATATAAATAATTGGTGCAAAATCTTTGATCAAACCAATATTTCTTAATTGTGCTTCTACCCTCTGTGTCATTTCTGCTATAGTGAACCCAATCTGCAAACCATTTTCCCTATTTTCAGGGCCAGTGTTTTCAATAGACAATTCAGAACCAGGACCCATATGGGCAAATGCATCAGAGATAGCAGGACTCATTTTTGGTCTGAATAAATTCAATACCAACTGAACCAGCGAAAACCAGCCTGCCAGTAAAGAATATACTAATCCACCCAATAAAGTATGGGCATGTTTTTCGTACAGCAAATCATGTTTCCGTTTCTCTGTTTTATTGGTTTCTTTGATCAGAAAGGCAGGTGTAACAGGAGCCGGACAAAGTTTTTCATAAAACTGTCCATTTTCTGGTTGGAAGAAAAATTCTACGCCAAAAAAACCGGGAGCACCAAATGTTTCACAATTTATATCCCTGCTTTCTAAATGTCTTCGCAATGAACATTCACGTTCATCAATACAAAACACAGCCTGAAAAGATGTATGGGATCTTTGTTCATTTTCAGTCTTGTACTCTGCCAGCAAAGCGCCTAAGACCTCATCATAATAACTCCATTCAAAAGCATCCTGAAAAATCATTAATACTTCCTGTACTTCTGACCTTTTAACCTCGCTGAAAATGTCAACAAATGCAGGAATGGGGTTTTCGCCCAGAGGTTTCCATTTGTTACCAAATTGGCGGTCCAGAACATCCATCTCAAGTAATAACTCGAAATGAATCATGTCTCTTAAATTTATGGCCCTCCGTTCAAACAAAGAATCAGGGCGGGTTTCCAGTGTTGCAACCATACCCGACCAGCCACGATGCGAAAATTGCTGATCAAACAAATACCTTTCAAAAAGATCTTCCTTACCTACCAATAAGTTAAGCAGGTCTTTCAATTGTATGGTTTCATCAAAAAATAATTCCTTTACCCTGGCCGATTTGAAAAAACTGGTAAAACTGTTTTTCTCCATGAGCCGCAGCGTAGCTAAAAACCCTTTCTCTGAAACAGGAAAATTACTAATAGCAATCCCCTGGTCTAGGTAAGCACACAAAATCCTGAATAAAAGTGGTTGTACTTTATTATTCAAATCAATATTATAAAAATCTTTCCAACAGGCCCTGAGAACGCCTACTCTGGCTTCTTTATGTTCATCATAGGTGCCAGTTAATAATTTTGCTGTCCATTCTTTTATAAGTGTATCCCCTTTGTGCTGGAGGATAGTTTTTTCCAGAATTTGTTTGTTAATCCTTCCCTGCTTGTACAGGTTTCTGTATTCATTCAATTCCAGTGTTACATGGTAACCAAATATGGCTGAAGCATTAAAAATGCCATCAAAAAACAGTTGGTCCTGAAAAGCATGCAATGAGTTATGGTGTATGAAATCCTTCAATGGCGTTTGCGAAGGCAGATAGTGCTTGAGTTCTTCTAAAACATGGCCTTCATTAAATCTTTCATTTTCCATAATCTCATCTGTTTG
>CALRUV010000100.1:0-12452 GCA_943371455.1 Chitinophaga pinensis
TCTATTTCATATGTCAAAACAGATCATTCAAACAGATAAAGCGCCTTCTCCAATTGGACCTTATAACCAGGCTATCCGTGCAAATGGGATGGTTTTTGTGAGTGGACAGGTAGCTTTGGTGCCTGAAACAGGCGAATTAGCAACAGGATCCATTCAGGAAGAAGCGCATCAGGTAATGAAAAACCTGCAAGCTGTTTTAAGTGAAGCAAAAATCACCTTAGAACATGTGGTAAAAACCTCAATATTCTTAAGTGATATGGGTCTTTTTGCGCAGGTAAATGAAGTGTATGGTTCTTATTTTAAAGGTGATTATCCTGCAAGAGAAACCGTTGCCGTTAAAGGTCTTCCCAGAGGGGTAAATGTGGAGATCAGTGTGATAGCTGTGGTAGAATTATAAAATTATTTTACCAAACTTAACTGATAAACTGTGCTGAATGATTTTATTTCATTTGGTGTAAGCATAATCAATCCCATACCATTGTTGAAATTATCTGGAGCCCCACTAAGGTTTTCGATGGCTATACTTTTTCGGTGATCCGGGATATAAATCTGTAAAATTGGATAATGTTTGTCTGGTTTTATGGATAAACTTAGTTGGTTATTCTTTAAAAGGCATAGAGGTGCTGAAATTGTATGATCCAGCTCAAATGCATTATCAAGGTTAATGTCCTTTAAAAAGCAACCATGTAAGAAGCGGGTATCTTTTATTTTTCTTTTTGTTGGTAACAGGTCTTCATTGAATTCCAATTGTTCATCACTGGTGAATTGAAGATACCAATCGTCTACTTTCCCCCCTAAAGTGAAATAGGGATGCCAGCCGTCTGCCATTGGAATAGCATGGGAATTTTTATGCGAAACTTCCGTTAATACGGTTAAACAATCATCTTTTTCTAATTGCCAGGTAATCGCGATATTATAAGGGAAAGGATATCCAGGGTCGCTTCCTTCATAAGAATGTTCTAAACGAATCAATGCTTTTTCATCAGTAGCTTCATAATTAACTATCGAATAGGTTGCATCATAAAGTAAACCATGAATGGCATGTTCCTGCAGGAAAAATTTTTGTATTTGGTATTGTTCTCCTTGAAATGGGTATCTACCTTTATTCATTCTGCAAACGAAAGGACTTAATTTGGCACTTTTAAAACCTTTGGTGATATTATCGATAGCATCCTGTCTTTTTGTAAAACCATCTATCAGGTTCAATAGGCTTCCATCCAAAGGCACGTTAAAAGCATTCAGAATACCACCATGACTGTAAATTTCTGCATTACTGCCTGTTAAGGTATTCGATAGTGTAATAATGGGGAAACCTTCCTGCTTATCAATTGACACATTAAAATTTGGCATAAAAAATTGATCTAAAGTTGAAAATTGAATGTATGAAAAGCTAGTTAATCAAAAGCTAACAAATGTTAACTTTTGGTGCCAATACTGTAAATTTGTTCTCCGTTCAATATTAGCCCATGTCATATACCCCTCAAAATAAAATTCGTATAGTAACAGCAGCCAGTTTATTTGATGGCCATGATGCAGCCATTAATATCATGCGGCGGATCTTGCAGTCACATGGAGCTGAGATCATTCACCTTGGCCACAACAGAAGTGTGTTGGAAATTGTTGAATGTGCCATTGAAGAAGATGTACAGGGTATTGCTATTACAAGTTATCAGGGAGGCCATGTGGAATTTTTCAAATACATGAAAGATTTGCTGGATCAGAATGGCTGTGATCATATCAAAATTTTTGGAGGTGGAGGTGGTACCATACTGCCTGAAGAAATTCGTGAATTGCAACTTTATGGCATAACAAGAATATACAGTCCGGACGATGGCCGTCATATGGGTTTAGAGGGAATGATTGAAGATGTGATCAAACATTGTGATTTTAGTTTGAATGGAACTGGAAAATACCAGGATAAAATGACAATTGGTGAATACAAAGATGTTAGAGAAGTAGCCAGAAAAATTACGTTTGCAGAAAACGGACTTACAAAGCAGCTTATTGAAGAAGAAAAATCAAATGTAAGGATTCCTGTTCTGGGTATCACCGGAACAGGTGGCGCAGGCAAGAGTTCGGTTACAGATGAGATTGTCAGAAGATTTTTAAATACCTACACTAACAAAACAATAGCTGTTATTTCTGTTGATCCTTCAAAGAAAAAAACAGGAGGTGCACTGTTAGGCGATAGAATTCGGATGAATGCCATTTCTAATGGAAGGGCTTATATGCGAAGCCTTGCAACCAGAGACGATAATACTGCTTTGAGTCCACATGTTCAAGAAGCGATAACCATTTGTAAACAAACAGGATTTGATTTTATTATTCTCGAATCGGCAGGTGTAGGGCAGAGCGATGCATCAATTTTAGATTTTTGTGATGTGAGTTTATATGTTATGACGCCCGAATATGGGGCAGCATCACAACTAGAGAAAATCAATATGTTAGATTATGCAGATGTAGTCTGTATCAATAAATTTGATAAGGCTGGTGCATTGGATGCTTTGCATGATGTTAGAAAGCAATACAAACGCAACCATAATCTCTGGACTGCAAAGGACGAGCAACTTCCGATTGTAGGTACCATTGCTGCACAATTCAATGATACAGGTATTAATGAATTGTTTGAGAAAATCGTTCAAAAAATTGAAGATAAATGCCATGTTCATTTTTCTGAGCAACCACTTACTTCTTTAAATGAAATCCATACAGAGTCTACTACAACAAGATCATTGATAATTCCTCCTAAAAGGGTGCGATACCTTTCTGAAATAGCGGAAACCAACAGGGGTTATGATCAATGGGTGAAAGAACAAAGTGCTATTGCTACCAAACTTTACCAGATCAATGGGGTTGTTGATGCTAGTAAAAGTGAAACTGTTTTCTCAAAAAATGATCTATCTTTTTTGTTAGATATGCAGGAGCATTATGAAAATGCCTTAAATCCTGCATGCAAAAATCTTATTAAACAATGGCCTTCAATTGTTCAAAAATATACTTCCGATTTTTTTGAATATGAGGTAAGGGGCAAACAGATCAAATTACCTTTAACGGTTACTTCTTTAAGTGGTTCCAGAATCCCCAAATTATTATTACCAAAATACCAGGATTGGGGCGATATTCTCAAATGGCAATTACAGGAAAATGTGCCTGGAGAGTTCCCTTATACATCTGGTGTTTTTGAACTAAAACGCCAGGGAGAAGATCCCACCCGCATGTTTGCCGGAGAAGGTGGACCAGAAAGGACTAATAAAAGATTCCATTATGTTTCCCTTGGGCAACCTGCTATTCGTTTGTCAACAGCATTTGATAGTGTTACTCTTTATGGGGAAGACCCTGATCCTCGTCCTGATATTTTTGGCAAGGTTGGGAATAGTGGCGTTAGTATTGCCACACTAGATGACGCCAAAAAATTATATTCCGGTTTTGATCTTTGCGATGCCAAAACTTCAGTGAGTATGACCATTAATGGACCCGCACCCATGTTATTGGCTTTTTTCATGAATACTGCTATTGATCAGCTTTGTGAGAAGTGGATAACAGCAAATAATAAATGGGATGAAGTAACTACTTATTTGAATCTTAAATTTAGCCATACGCCCAAACCTGTTTATTATAATCCTGCATCACCGGAAAGATTACCGGAAGGTAACAAAGGGCTGGGTTTGGGGTTATTGGGTTTAAGTGGTGAAGAGGTAGTTCCTGCAGATATTTATAGCAAACTGAAAGCGGAAGCCTTATCGCAAGTAAGGGGAACAGTTCAGGCAGATATTTTGAAAGAAGATCAGGCACAGAATACCTGTATTTTCTCTACAGAATTTGCCTTGAAATTAATGGGCGATGTTCAGGCGTATTTTATCGATCAGAAAATAAGAAATTTTTATAGCGTAAGTATCAGTGGCTACCATATTGCAGAAGCTGGAGCAAATCCCATCACACAATTGGCATTCACTTTATCAAATGGGTTTACTTATGTGGAATACTATTTAAGTCGGGGCATGCAAATAAATGATTTTGCACCAAACCTTTCTTTTTTCTTTAGTAATGGGATGGACCCAGAGTATAGTGTCATTGGCAGGGTAGCCCGCAGGATTTGGGCAAAAGCCATGAAACTTAAATACAAAGGCAATGAGCGTTCTCAGAAATTGAAATACCATATTCAAACCAGCGGCAGAAGTTTACATGCACAGGAAATTGATTTTAACGATATCAGAACCACATTGCAGGCATTGTATGCCATTTATGATAACTGCAACAGCTTACATACAAATGCATATGATGAAGCAATTACAACGCCCACAGAAGAAAGTGTGCGAAGGGCAATGGCTATTCAACTGATCATTAATCGGGAATTGGGCACAGCCATTACCGAAAATTTCATCCAGGGAAGCTTCGCAATTGAAGCACTTACAGACCTTGTTGAAGAAGCGGTGTTAGCAGAGTTCGACAGGATCACAGATCGCGGAGGTGTTTTAGGGGCAATGGAAAGGATGTATCAGCGAAATAAGATTCAGGAAGAAAGCTTGCATTACGAAACCTTGAAACATACTGGTGAACTGCCTTTGATTGGTGTCAATACATTTCTAAACAAAAAAGGAAGTCCAACCATCTTGCCGGGTGAAGTAATCAGAAGTACAACAGAAGAAAAAGAGCAACAAATACAAAATTTAAAAGCCTTTCATAAACGTAATGAGGCAAGATCAAAAACGGCTATTGAAAAACTACAATCCGTTGCATTGAAAAACGGAAACCTTTTTGAAGAACTGATGGAAACAGTGAAGTATTGTTCTTTGGGCCAGATTACAAGAGCATTATATGAAGTTGGCGGCCAATACCGCAGGAATATGTGACAATAAATTTGTTAACTTGACGATCAATATCAAAATATGAATAAGATAGAGGTAAGATTATGTTTAGGCTTGTTTCTTTTTTTAGGCACCAATCAGCTTTTTGCACAAACATCCAGTAAAAAGTTTGATACAACAATGAAAACGGGTAAGGTTGGTTATAGGCTTACCTGCACTAATAAAAGTCCTGAAAAAAATACGGTTTCCATTTCACCTTTAGGATTTGATAAGGATATGCGGGATTTCTCATTTGATATTAAGGGGAGAATTGCCAGTGGAGAAGTGGATGATATTAACAGAGATGGCTACCCAGATATGGTTTTTTATGTTTATACGAACGACTCAATCCCAAAGGGTAATGTAGTTGCTATTAGCTCGGAAAAAAACGAAACTGTTGCACCGATTATCTTCCCCGATATTTATGATGATCCAAAACTGCGCATAGGGTATAAAGGGAAGGATGTTTTTTTTCTAATGGAAGGAAACCTGGTTAGGAGATTTCCGGTTTATTCTCCTGAGGGAACCATACCTGCTTCCGGAACGGGTACACTTTATCGTCAGATCCAATACCAGGTTGTAATGGGTGAAAGAGGCACATACAAATTCAAGCCGTTAAGAAGTTATGAGTTTGTGAAACAATAAGCAATAGGGATAACATTTTTGAAATGCCCTGGTTTATTAATTAATTGTTTCATCACAAATATCACCTTACGGTACATTAAATTTGTGCATTCCCTAAATTAAATTTTATGAAAAAGAATATTCTTTCCATCTGCTGTTTTTTTATTCTGATGACAGGTCAGTCACAAACTCTTCAGCAAGCAGAATCCGGTAAAGTGATATTGCCTAATGGTTGGGGACTTACACCAGCCGGTAGAAGTTTTCCGCTTGGGGATCTTCCATTAAATATGGCAGTGAGTATATCAAGAAAAATGATCGCTGTTACAAATAATGGACAGAGTGTACAAAGTATTCAGTTGATTGATCCTGTAACTGAAACAATATTGGATAATTTCATCGTTCCCAAAAGTTGGTATGGTTTACAATTTAGTGCAGATGAAAAAAAATTATATGCATCAGGTGGACATGATAACTGGATCATGGAATTCTCAGTTGAGAATAAAAAACTTATTCTGAAAGATAGTATCATCTTAGGTAAAAAATGGCCAAATAGAATTGCTCCTGCAGGTTTGGCTATTGATGACGACAAACAGATTCTATATGTTGTAACAAAAGATGATAAGTCATTGTATATAATTGATTTGCAATCTAAAAAAGTAATACAAAAAATTGCATTGGGTGGAGAAGCTTATGCCTGTTTACTTTCATCTAATAAGAAGGAATTATATATTAGCTGCTGGGGATGTGACAAAGTGTATGTGTTTGATACAGAAAAATTAAATGTTGTATCAGAAATTGCAGTTGGTGACAATCCCAATGAACTTTTACTGACCAAAAACGGGAAAACGCTTTTTGTTGCAAATTCAAATGATAATTCTGTTTCTGTAATAAATGTTGCCGGAAGAAAAGTAGTTGAAGTTTTAAATGCGGCTCTTTACCCCGATGCACCAAATGGCTCTACTACTAATGGATTAGCTTTAAGCGAGGATGAAAAAACTTTGTACATTGCTAATGCAGACAATAATTGTTTAAATGTTTTTGATATATCGAGTCCTACTCATAGTAAGAGCAAAGGATTTATTCCTGTAGGCTGGTATCCTACAAATATTAAAGTGATTGGAAAGAAGATCTTTGTAACCAATGGAAAAGGATTTAATTCAATGGCTAATATGTATGGTCCCAATCCATTCGGTATTAAGCAAGAAGTCGTTTACCAGCAGGGAGATCCCAGCAGACCAAAAGATGTACAATATATTGGTGGTTTGTTTAAAGGAACAATGAGTATAATAGACATACCTACTGATAAGCAATTGGGTGTTTTTTCGCAAGCAGTTTATAGAAATTCGCCCTACAACAAGGTAAAAGAACAAATGGCTTCCGGAGAAACTGGCAACCCTATCCCAAAAAAGGTTGGTGATAAGAGTCCCATCAAATATATATTTTATGTTATTAAAGAAAATAGAACTTACGACCAGGTTCTAGGTGACGTAAAAGAAGGCAATGGAGATCCAAGATTGGTTTTGTTTGGAGAGAATATCACACCCAATCAGCATGCGCTTGCCAAAGAATTTGTGTTACTTGATAACTTTTATGTAGATGGAGAAGTAAGTGCAGATGGGCACAATTGGTCTACTGGCGCTTATGCTACAGATTTTCTGGAGAAGAATTGGGTTTCTAGTTATGGGGGCAGGGGTGGTAGTTATGATGCGGAAGGTAATAGAGAAGTAGCCAATAATAAAGGAGGCTTTATTTGGGATCATTGTAAAAAAGCAGGTATAAGCTATCGAACTTATGGTGAGTTTGCAGACAATTTCAAGCCTAATATTCCGGTATTAAAAGATCATTTTTGTCCTTATTTTAATGGATATAACAATGCAGTTCCTGATACTACAAGGTTTGGTCAGTGGAAAAGAGAATTTGATTCTTTGTTAGCAAAAAATGCAGTTCCACAATTCAATAGTGTTCGTTTCGGGAATGATCACACGGAAGGTTTACGTAAGGGAAGACCAACCCCCTATGCCCACGTTGCCGATAATGATTTAGCTGTAGGCTTATTTGTTGAATACCTGAGTAAAAGTCCTATTTGGAAAGAAACAGCCATTTTTATATTAGAAGATGATGCACAGAATGGGGCAGATCATGTAGATGCACACAGAAGTACTGCTTATGTGGCGGGAGGCTTTGTTAAAAGGGGATTTGTAGATCATACCATGTATTCTACCTCATCCATGTTGCGTACCATGGAACTTATTTTAGGAATTCCACCTATGAGTCAATATGATGCAGCTGCACAACCTATGTGGCGTTGTTTTAAAAATGAATTAGATCTTACGCCATTCATAGCCCGTAGTGCAAAAGTAGATCTCAAAGAAAAAAATACAGCAATGAACGAATGGCAAAGGCGCTCTGAAAAATTCAACCTTACCAAAGAAGATGCTGTTCCGGATTTGGAATTCAATATTGTATTATGGCATGGACTAAAGGGAGATGATGTTCCATTTCCTGGACCCAAAAGAGCTGCTTTTTTTAAAGAGAAAAGCAAATAGCAATGGAGTATTGGTGAGAATCAATTTGAGGACGTAAGTACAATTTTGGTAACAATAGATTCATAACCACTATCATCTCTTACAATAACCAAATAAACCCCACTTGCTATTGGGTTGCCTAGGTAATTTTTGCCATTCCAAATACATTGTCCACCTAGAGCCCTGCCTTGAAATACCAGTCTGCCATTTAGTTCTGTAACTTTTACTAAGGCATTATCGGTCAATCCCCGTATGGCAATCGTACCCTGATAATTTGGAGGTACAGGGTTGGGGAAGACCAAAACATTTTCATTGGTAGTGCCTCCCTCGGTTGCAGTACTTCTGAAACTGCAGATTCCGTTAAATGTAGCAATAAATAATTCACCTGTGGCGGGATCAATTGCGAGTCTTTTCACATCATTGCTTAGCAGTGGACTATTTTCTTCCGTAAAGCGATAGATGATCTTATCTCCTTCGGCAGAGATCAGCCACAATCCATTTTTGGTGCCTATCCATTTTCTGTTGGTGCCATCAACGGTTATGCATTGAACCAGTTCATCCTTAAATAATAATCCAGCAAATCGGTCTAATTTCACTACTGGCAAAATTGCGTCACAACCCATTGCGCTGGTAGCGTCTGATGCACATGTAATGATACTTATTCCTCTATCTGTTCCTACCCAAATAAATCCGTTTTTATCTTTAGCCAAACTCAATACATTATTACTTGAAAGATTTCCGTTTCCAAGGCCTTGTTTGTAAAACTTCCATTTGTCGTCACCAATATTGTCGATACTTTGACCATAGTTTAAACAAAATAGGCCGTTGTCTTTCGGACTCACAATCCAGACCTGATTGTAGTCATCTACAAGAATCTGACTAACCGCATTTTCAGAATGAGAGAAAGGGATGGTAAATGCGTTCCATTTTCCATCAGATTTTCTTACGTGTAAGTTTTGAGATGCGCCATAATTACTAACCCATAAGTTTGCAAATTGATCAAAAGCCAATCCGCTTATTCGAATATTACCCGGATCGCCAATGGCTTCTTGTAAACTGCTATTCTGCTTTTTGTAAATAGCAGGCGTACTGCCATCTTTAAAGTTTACTAAGCCTCCTCCATAACTTCCAGCCCACAAAGTTTTATTTACCGGATCGATGGCCAATGTGATAAAATCTAAAACAGAATCCAGAACAGGTTGGTTAAAGTAACCATCGAATTTCCAATTATCCTCAAAAAATCGGAAAATACCATTTCGGTTATATTGGTAATTCCAGGAATTATTTACACTTCCTGCAGCGGCATAAATTTTCTGATTATAGGCCAATATTTCACCATCAGCGGTTCCTAAGGGTCCGTTAGGAATAAATCTTTCAACACTACTAGTAAACTTTGAAAGTCCACCAAACTGATCAGCCACCCAAATTGCACCATTATCTGCAATTGCAATTTTAGGAAATGAAATGATGCCATTTTCTGCTATGGTTTTTTCAATTGCTCCGTTTGTATTTAATGTGATCACCCTCGATTTACCAGAGAGCGTTCTTTGGCAAATCAGGATCTTATCTTCTGAACTATTGATATTGGTGATGGACCATGCAGGATCGGCGTATAAAAAAAACCAGGAATTCCCTTTTTGAATGAATAAGGAATCGTTTTTTTCAACTATGATATTTCGATTACTATAAATAACATTTTTACAAGCGCCATTACTTAAGCCATTACTTCCATTCAGGAGTTTCCATTGTGTATAATTGGAAAGGTCAGATGAAGTAGTAGGGGCTGATTTCACACCTTCGTCTGTTGCTGCATAAAAGTTAGTATCATCAGAAGTTATGCCATTAACTTTTACTTGTTGTCCATTGTTACCTATGAACCAGGTGTCTTTGATTTCATATTTCACCAGGTCTGCAAGAATGATACCTAGGCCTGAACTTAAATAAGCGACACCATTTTTACAATAGATTTGGTTGATGGTTTTATTACCGGCTAGGGTACTTCTTTTAATATCTCCAATATTCTTAACAGTACTTTTTTTCAGCATGTCAATATTACTATTGGTATAAGCGATAAGTAATTGTTGTGTTTTTGAATCCCAGCCAATGCATTTTGTTCCAAAATCAGTGAGTCCATTTACTTTGGAGAATCTTTCTGTTTCATTTTCACTATTGATCGAAAAAAGTCCGTTACTAGTTGCGCAATAAATTTGGTCACCTTTAAGAACTTGTATAGCCTGCTGGTAATTCAGGTGTTCACGCCATTGGCCGATGGGAGGAATTGCATTTTGTGCATTGGGCCTGAAAAAGAAAAAAAGTATACAGATTACCGAAAATAAGAATTTGCGTAATGGTAACTTTTTCATTGTAGATACAAAAATATTCAAGTGTGAATATAATGTTTCCTAGTATAGTATATGAATATTAGAGGAAATTGCAAGCGATTTTGAAAGGCGCATTATATATTAACGATGCCATTCTTGATAGCAAATATGGCTAGGCCGACCCTCGTTTTTACATCCAGTTTTTTAAAGAGGTTATCCCGGTATGTATCAATTGTTCTTGGACTTAAGCACATTTCATCAGCGATTTCTTTGTAAGTTTTTTCTGTGCAAATCCATTTTAGGAAAGTGGTTTCGTTTTCGCTGAGGTTATTTAGTGCAAGCGCATCACCTTCATATACTTCTTCATGGTTTATATAATGCATTAGTTTATTACTAACCAGGTCATTGATAAAATAGCCGCTATCCCTAATATTATCTAATGCATCTTTGAAAACCTTCGGTTTACTATCTTTTAAAATATAACCTCTTGCACCGTTTTTAAGCATACGAATTATAGCAGTATCATTTTCAAGCATACTCAGAACCAATACTTTGGTTTGTGAAAGGTTCGCTTTGATCCAGCTGGAAGTTTCATATCCGTCCATGATGGGCATGGTAATATCTAGTAATACAATATCTGGGGGTGTTTTGCCTTTAACTTTTTCGATGAACTGTTTGCCATTATTGGCTTCAAAAACTACTTTAAATCCTTCAAAGGAATTGATGATGGCTGCAAGTCCTGTCCTTAGTAACTCATGGTCGTCAACTAAAGCAACAAAAGTCATAGTATAGGATTTTTTGGTCTAATAAACAAAGTTATGGTAGTTCCTTCACCTGGCTCACTTTTCACTTCAACATTTGCATTGATTGTTTTTGCTCTGTTGATAATATTTTGCAAACCTATTCCAGCGCGTTCTTGTTTTAGCACTTCTGTGTCGAATCCTTTGCCATTATCACAAATCCGGATGCTTGTAGTGTCATTATCACTATTTATTTCAATTTCGATTGTATCGGCTTCCGCATGTTTGATAATATTATTCACTATTTCCTGGATCATTCTATAGAGAATGATATCAGTATTTGGGTCGAGAATATGGAAATTGTCGGATGCATAAAATGAGGTTTTATATTGACCTGTTTTTTCAATGGAAATCAGCAATTTCCTTATTGAATCAACAATTCCAATATCATGGATACGATTTCTTTGAAGATTGTGGCTTAGGTCGCGAAGATCTTTTATTGCTTTTCCTAAAAGCTCATCTGTTTGGTTGATTTGTTCTTCGGTAACAATATGTTCAAAGGTGTTCAGGTTTAGTCTCACTAAACTCAGCACCTGACCAATATTATCATGTATTTCCTGGCTTATATACGCGAATGACTGTTCCTGTATCTCCAGTTGGGTTTTGAGCAAGGTTTGTTCAAAACGATTTTTCATTTCGTCTTTTTCTTCCTTATTTTTTCTTTGTCTTCTTAAGAATACAAATACTATTAATAATACAAAGCTGCCAATAAGAATAAAAAAAACAGAAGCTATTACAATGGAGACGAGTATTTCTTCCTGGGGTCTGGGCATAGATAGAAAGCAATGCAGAATGAACTATATAAAATTACGTTTAAACTACGTATAATAATATTATAAATCCTTTTACCTTCAGATTGTAAATCATTTGAAACTAAGTATTCAAATAGAGCATTAATAATTACCGAACCAAGGTAAAAAATCAATAAACCTGAGGAAATCCAGAAAAAAGGTTGTTTTGATAGTTGCTTATCAATTTGGTCTGGTAAAACTGATTCATAAAAAAAGCAACAACAAAAAACGACAACAAAAAATGAACCTAACAAAAACGTATAAGAGTGAAATGTTTTATTTAACCCTTGAATGAAAATTAAGTTTAATACAACTGTAATTAAAAAAAAAGGTATAAAAATTAGAGATAATCTTTTAAAGTTTTTTTGTTTAAAATGAAGATAAAAAAGAAATGAATAAAATATAAACTCTAAAGTTGTAAATGCATTATACATGGCAAATTTACCAATAGCGCTTTCAATGCTTTTGTTCCACCAAAGTCCTAATGATTCAACTAGAACAGTAATAAATAAAAAAGGAATAAAATACCCTGATATTTTATTCCTTT
>CALRUV010000101.1:0-12339 GCA_943371455.1 Chitinophaga pinensis
TGGCTTAATTCATGGAATGGGTTTTGCAGGCGCTTTAGGAAATATTGGTCTACCACCTAATGCTTATCTCGTATCATTGTTAATGTTTAACCTGGGTGTTGAACTTGGCCAAATTACAGTAATACTAATAGCATGGTTTTTATTGGCTAAATGGTTTGGTAATAAAATTTATTACCGAAAGTTCATTGTGATACCATTATCTGTTTTAATCAGCTTAATAGCAAGTTATTGGTTATTTGAGAGAATTTCATTCTGATATTTTCTCCAGTGTATTAAAATCAAAAAAGTAGTTATTGCTTATAAGCTATACAATTGCTTAGTTTGAACTTAATTGGAGGTTTAAATCCTTTGCATAAGAGGGAGAAAGATCATATATATTTTTCTTGGCCTCTTCAAAATACTGGTTTGCATTATAACGCTTTTGTAATGTTTGCATCAGCTTACCCATCCAATACAATTCTACAGATTCTAGAAGTTTTCCGGAAACTTTTTGTTGATATACTTCGTAAGCTTTTTCTTTTTTCCCATTACATAAAAGAGCCCATGCATACCAGGCATAGGTTTGTGGAGTAGCCCTGTTGTCTAATTCTTTTAAGGCAATTGTTTCCGCTTTAGCCGGACTTTGTAAAACGCCTGTATATAATTGAATTAAATATTTATGGTACATATTGCCGTAAGCTATATTCGTAACGATACTTTCAAATTGCTTTGCAAATTTAAATTGTGTTGCAGTATCGTTTTTATATTCGGCAACAGCCATCATTTTTAAAAGCAGCTCCGGGGAGGCATTTTTACTGGCTGCAAACTTAAAAATACGTTCAGCAAGCTTTGCATGATGGTCATATACCAAAGCAATCCAACCAATACCCATCAAACTATGCAGGTCTGAAGGGTTTGCCTTTATACAGGTTTCAAAACAGTTATATGCCTCTTCCATTCTTCCTGCATGCATATATAAGTCGCCTAAATTACTGATGGCGGAATATTTCAATGCTGCCATCTGTCCTGCATTTTCTGCAGCTTTTTGCATAGCAACCAAAGAAGAGTCCAATTCGCCATTATAATGCATCATCTTGCTTTTTCTAAATTGGTAACCAAAATCCTTGTCTTTTTTTAAATTCCTGAGATTAGCTTTTGCCAGTATAATGTTTCCTAGTTCAAAATTTACATCAAATGAGTTAGCCTCTGACTCATATCTTTTGATACCGATCAATTTTGCAACTGTTAATAGGGAGTCCGCTTCTTTAAACCTGTGTTGTAATAGGGCTTGGCTAACCAAAGAAACTATTGGTCCAACTTCTTTGCCATTAAACTCTTTAAAAAGAGAGCGTAAAATACTGTCTGAAATTTGTAAGTCTTTTATATTACCCAATAAATGAAATCTTGTTACCAAAGAAGCTGCATATTTTGATTTATTAGTGTAATCAGGGGTATGAGAGCTAATTCTTTCCTCCCAAAACTTAATATCTGCTTCATTAATATTTTGAGCTAGGTCTGTTTGATTGTTTGCTAAAACACTATCAATATATATTTCTGGTATGATTGGTTTTATAGCATTATTACAGGCACTTAAGCTAAATAATACTAAGAATAATAAAGTAACTATCCTCATGATGAATCTTTTGAACTGATATACGAAAGATTACTGCATTTGGATTTAGCTTAAAGCAGGTTGAGACGCATGTACTCTTACAAGTATTTTGGTGTTAGAATTACGCAGGGATATTACCAAAGATTTACATACTCAATGAAAATTGTATTTAGCTGAGAAAGAAAGACAGTAAGCTATTTTTGATTCAGCAGATGTATTTTAGTTTAAGAGAAGTAAAAGAAAAATTAAATCATATCTGTCATTTTAGCTATTTGAACCAAAGCAGTGGTATCTCTTGCTCCTAATTTTTCAATCATATTACTCCTGTGGTTTCCAACAGTAGCTGTGCTTATAGAAAGTTGATCAGCAATTTGTTTGGTGTCTAAATCATCAGCTACAAGTTTTAAAATTTCTTTTTCACGCGGAGATAACAGGTCTTTTGTCGATTTCAATTTGTCCTGCGAATGAAAAGTATGAATATACTCACTGTTTTCGCCATATGAAATCCTGATCCAATAATGGCGAAAATCTTTTTTTATCAAATGGTGAATGTTCTGTACATAATTAAACGTATAGCAGAATTTTCGGTTTTCATTGTAATGAATAGGCAAGCCTTTAGATAGCAAGCAAACTGGCTTTTCATTTAATAGTCTGTAGCGGATACCGCAGTGAAATATTTGAATATTTTTACTATGATCAAATGGCATTTTCTCCAATACGCCTGCAAACCAATTTACTGAGTCTGAAAAAAATGACTTGTAATCTTTTTCTAAAAGACTCATGATTTGAGTCATTTTTTCTGTTTCTCCCACTTCCGGAAGCTTACCCCAAAATTCATTTTCGCCTACTTCCAATACTGGTGTATAGTTAAGGTGATCAAAAATCGCTATTACGGCATCAGTACCTTTTATTCCGTTAAGCAATAGGGTTGCCTCTTTCCGATAACGTTCAATTTCTCCTATATCATCGTTAATGAAAAATGACGAAGACATGGCCACAATTTTTTTGTATAGGATATCTGCATCGTGCATCCTATTTATTCTATTATGCTCCATAACTGAAAAAATACATAGGCTTATGAAATCAGATGGTTATTTATTGAAAAACAAAAATTAGCGATTTTCACTATTTACTGCATACGACGCTACTTGTAGTTTTGCTCTGTAATATAAGATTCTTTATCAGACAATTTATTATATGGAAATTTTAGAAAAAATTGATTTTTCATCTTTGATGGAAAAGCCGCAAATTAATACCTACGGGTTTTCTGGTGGAATAATAGATACAGGAACATTGGTACAGATGGTAAAATCAAAAAGTGAGAAAGGTTTTCATATTCTTTACAATAACTATTGTGGGGCTCTTTATGGAATACTCATAAAATTTGTACAACGCACAGATATTGCAGACGATTTGTTACAAGAAATATTTTTAAAAATTTGGAGAAATATTGATGGGTATAATCCTGCAAAAGGCTCACTTTTTACCTGGATGCTTAATATAGCTAGAAATCAGGCTATTGATTACTTAAGATCTTCCAGTCATCGGAATCAATTGTTACATGTAAACAATGACTTATACTCCATTCAAAAAGATTATCACCTTTCCTGTAATTCCCAAAGCAGTTTCACAGAGATGAAGGATATCCAAATAAAGGTTCATCAGCTTGATGCAAAGTATGCAGAAGTAATTGATTTGATTTTCTTTTATGGATGCACCCATGAGCAAACTGCAAGGATAATGAAGTTGCCTTTAGGTACAATTAAAACTAGGGCAAGAAAAGGGATAAGCCTGCTTAAAATTCTTTATAATCAATAATAGTGACTCCTCTTTATTTCAAAAGTTTAAACTAAAAAGGGATACTGAGTAGCATATATTTTACATAGTACTATCAAATGAAGCCAGGCGATTATAAAACCAGTGGAATATTGCAAGATTATTGCCTAGGATTGCTTTCAAATCAAGATGAAATGCTTGTTGAAGCAATGTGCCAGAAGCACCCACTGGTGGCCAGAGAACTTAAAGAGCTGCGTCAGGCTCTTGAATCTTATGCTGGAAGTAAACATATCATAAGTAGAGATGAATTACGAAAAGCAGTATGGGAAAGGATTAAACAAATGTTGGAAGCAAAGGATTCTTAGATTCAAATATTTCATACCATTAACAAATCCGTATGTCAGTTTCTTCCATCACGAATAGTTGTCATCTTTTTCAATTAAACCCTAAGAAGAACAGTATAATACTTTGAAAACAAACTACTTATTTATAATCCTGTTTTTAAAAAATACAATTAACTACGCAAGATCTTCTCTATTTTCCTGCCTTTAGACAATTCATCAATCAGCTTATCTAAATACCTTATTTTTTGTGTTAATGGATTTTCAATTTCTTCTACCCTATAGCCACAGATAACACCTGTAATTTGGTTCGCATTTGGGTTTAATAAAGCTTGCTGAAAGAATAATTCAAATGTTAGCTTTTCTGTAATGATTTGCTGTAATCTTTCTTCATCAAAACCAGTTAACCATTCAATCACCTGATGCAATTCTTCTTTTGTTCTCCCCTTGGTTTCTACTTTTTTTATATAGTGTGGATATACTGCTGCAAAAGTTAGTTTAGCTATTTTTTTATTGTGTTCAGGAGTCGTTTTCATGCTATAGATTCAAAATTATTTAAACATATTTGGTCAACTTTTCCAGTCTACCTTTTCTTTTCACTATGTTTTTATAATCCCATTGTATATCGATGGATTTTTTCAGCCAGCGTTTAAGGTCTTTGATTACGATCTCTGAATCATTGTTATAGAAAATGGATGCGTCTTTAAATTTTTTTCCAACAACAGCTAAGGCATCTTCTTCAAAATCGGCACCACTCCAAAACATCAAACGCAAACCAGCTTTTTGTTTGCTATAACCAACAATGGGATTGCCATCCAGGAACCAAACTGGATGGGCATGCCAGATTTTACTTTCAGACTTCAAAAGCGAAGAATCAAATTGATTTGCAAGAAAATCACAAATCGCTTTATCTGATAAAGTTTGGCGTTTATTATATGCTTCTATTTCAAATTTCAAATCTTGCTGATTTCAAATAATAAAGCTATTTTTCGTAGGGCTTGTTTTGAGAAAACTATGCGTTATCTATTGGTTCCCACAGCTCAATTTTATTGCCTTCGGGATCTATGATATGAACAAATTTGCCATAATCATAGGTTTCCATCTCATCAACAATGGTAACGCCTTTTTCCTTTAGTTGTTCTATCAATGCCACTAAATTATCGACCCTGTAATTGATCATGAATTCTTTGGTTGATGGCGCAAAGTATTGGGTGGTTTCAGCAAACGCACTCCATTGGGTAGTGGCTTTTTTGGTAGGGTCCGCTTCTTCCCGCCACTCAAAACTGGCACCATAATCATTTGTGTTAAAGCCTAGGTGGTTTTTATACCAATCATTCATGGCTTTTGGATCTTTGCATTTGAAGAAGATGCCGCCTATTCCAGTAACTTTTTTCATAATTAAAGTGTTAATGACTTCCGAAGTTAAATTGTCTATTTTTTTGCAATGCTTCTAAATTTACAAAAAATTTACAAAAATGCCATAATCGTTTATACTTATAAAAGAAAGATAACCAGCAAGTAATGGCTTGACAGTGCTTGCTAAATATAAAAAGAGAGAGAAGCAATGATTTTATATGAAAGTCATCATGTTTACAAGCTGTTCAAATACTGTTCGGCATATTGCAAATGAGTCTCCTGTTTACTTTCAGCCATTTTATCAAAAGTCCTTACCAACATTCCTAACCTGGGGTTTTGCAAAAAGAAATCTCTGTGGGTATGCATAAATCGCCAAAATAAGCCATCCCAAATATTTTGCCAATCGCCCTTTTGATAGTCGCTCATTTTCATTAAATAATTGCTTCCACTGATATAGGGTTTGGTTGCCATCAGACCGCCATCGGCAAACTGACTCATGCCATAAACATTCGGTACCATCACCCAATCGTAAGCGTCAATAAATAATTCCATAAACCATCTATACACTTCATCAGGATCAAATTCACACAATAACATAAAATTTCCTAAAACCATTAGTCGTTCAATATGGTGACAATAGCCTGTTTCCAAGACTTTCTTGATAGTACTGTCAATCGGTTCAATACCTGTGGTACCATTCCAAAAAGAAGCAGGTATTTTTCGGGTAAAACCCCAGTAATTCCTGGTTCTTTCTTCCTTTCCTTTTAGCTCGTATACCGCGCGTATAAATTCTCTCCAGCCTATGATTTGTCTGATAAAACCTTCCAGGGAGTTAAGCGGAATTTCATGGTTGGATGCATATTCCAATGCTTCATCAATAATATATTGTGGGGTAAGCAGACCCACATTCAGCATAGGTGTTAAAACACTGTGGTGAAGAAATTTTTCGTTTTCAATAATGGCATCTTCATACGCGCCAAATTCTGCAAATCGTGTTTGAAAAAAGTTTTGCAGCCATTTTTTACTTTCCATAAAATTTACCGGGTAAATTCGATCACTATTCAAGTTGCCATAATTATCCGGAAAATGATTCAGGGTATATTTTACAGCTTCTGTAAAATGAGGGTCGGTTGGCAACAAGTTTATCTTGGGTGCCTTTTTTCCTTTTGGATATTTTAAGCGGTTTTCATCATCAAAGCTTAATTTACCACCTACTGGCTTTTTATCTTTCTCCAGCAATATGTTTCTGCTTAGTCGCTGGTGCTTATAGAAGTCTGTTTGAAACATTTTTTTCTTCTCAAAAAAAAACATTTCATTTTCTGATGAAGAATTTAAAAATAGGGGGGATGCATTTTTTATTTTTTCAATCCCATTTGTCTCGCAAGCCTTACTGATCCTATGTTCCAGCCAGTAATCAGTAGTGTCAATATATTCTATCGTATCCTGTTTCTTTGATTTTAGAAAGGGAATCAATTTCCTTATATCGGCTAATGCATCAAACGCTTCAATATAAATTACTTGTATTTTTTTTGATTGCAGGTAAGATGCATAGCACTTCATACTGGCCCGATGAAATGCAATCTTCTGTTTGTGAAAGGAAAATTGCCGGAAGAAGAGCCATTCCTCTACTAGGTAAATAACTGTGCAGGAAGAAGTAAGTATGTTTTTCTCAAATAATTGGTGTGGAAATACGATCCCGACTTTCTTCATTTTATTTGTTTATTCATTCTGCATTTATCGCTGCAATATTTAACTTCTTGCCAAACCTTTTCCCATTTTTTGCGCCATGTAAATGGCTTTTTGCAAACAACACAGATCTTTTGAGGTAAGAATTCTTTTTTAATATTTTTCAAAAGTTGATTCTTTAAGGTTTTGCATAAGGTAAACGACCAATTTCTTTGGAAATAAAATAGGCATCAAGACCCTGACTGATCAATACTTCCGCTGCTGATAAGTTTACAAAACCATCTTCGCCAACTATGTCATCGTTTGTCACAACCTCCTGTATACTTCCAATTATCAGAACAGTTCCATTTAATGTAATAGGAATTGTTTCTTCCAGCTTCATCGTAATTTTTACTACGGCTTCCTGCACAAATGGTGCATAGCAACCTTCCTGATAAAAGGGTGTAAAACCAACTTTTTCAAATTCTGAAATTCCTTTCTCGTAACGTGCTGAAGTTTGGTGTGCTTTTCTAAAATGTTCGGCATGAATATAATTCAAGGTATATTCTTTGGTATCTAATATATTTTGCAAGGTATCTCTTTGCACCGTATCAGGCCGGCTCATTAATCCAAACAAAGCAGGGTTAGCACCTAAATGGATCAGGGAATTAAATATTGCCAGATTGGTTTTTCCCTCAATCGATTTGGTACCTACCAATACTGCTTGTCTAAATCCGGCTAAGGAATTGATAAAAGCTGTTCTGTATCGCTGTTCAAATTGTACTAACGCTTCTTTATTTACACGCATGTTATTATTGTAATTTGTATAACTGTCTTTCCACTTTTTTCCAATAACCAAAAAATGAAGAATAGTATTCGGTTACCTGATCGGTAATCCAGTCCCTTGGTTCTTCAATGCCTTTGTAGCCAATATTAAGCGGATGCTCTTTAAAATAAATAGAATTTCCTGTATAAATATCTGTAAAAGACAGGAAGGAACCCATATACACCTGCATGCCGGGAATATTCTTACTCAATGCCAGCATAAAATCCATACATATTTTACTTACCGGATATCGAGAGAAAAAATCAGGTTCAATTAATAAAATTCTGTTGCCAGCTTCCTCTTTATGCCATTGCGGATCTAGGTTATAATAGTTGTAGATAAAGGTTGGCAAACTATTATCCAGCTTCATATCTGAGGCTGCGGGAAAATAGGGAGATGGTTGAAAGTTTTGGGTACTTAATAAAGAAGCAGGCGTATCTATTCGTTCTAATGCTTCATAGGAAAGATCTAAATAAGTATTTTGTTGGTTTGTAAAAGTGTACTTATTGATATATTCCTGGTTGGCATAATACTTTTTGTTACTGTTGGCAGCTGCCACCCATTGCCAGCTGCAGGTATTGCTGGCCCAATCTCCGTCCAGTAAATGGTAATACATCCATTGCGAAGGCTGCTGCCAGTATGATTTGGCAATATTACAAACCAAAGAAGCAGTGTACATTCTGCAATGGTTATGCATATAGCCTGTATGGTATAATTGTTCAATGGCCTTATCTATGCCTTCTATGCCAGTTCTCGCATCGATTATGGCAACAGGTATTTCCTTAGTAATAATCGGTTCCTGCTTTTGTCTGATATCCAGGGTAAGATCCTTATGCTGTCCCACTCTTTGAAAATAATCACGCCAGCATAATTCCTTAACAAAGGATTCTATTTGCTGTATTTTATATCCTTTTTTTAGCACCCTGTCTAGCACCTGTTTTGTGCTGATAACACCTCTTGAAATATATGGTGAAAAATAAGTGACTGCGCCATTGATGAAATTCCTGTTTTTACAATATAGAATAGGGTTAACCTGCTCTATTTTTTCGAGGATCGTTTTATAATCTGTTGTAAATGGTTCAATCATCCTAGCGTTTACTTATTTTGTTCATCGAAATGTTTTTTTGGAGACTGCATTTGAAACGGTTTATCTCAGGATTTCTTTTTTGCTGGTGCTTTTTACTGATTCCGCTATTTACTCTCTTCCGCCATAAATTAAAGCTACTGCGTTTTAATTCTTTTCTCATCAATGCAATCACCTTGGGCTCCGACAAACCAAATTGAATATAGATGGCTTCAAAGGGGGTTCTGTCTTCCCAGGCCATTTCAATTATCCGGTCAATATCTTTTTGCTCCATGTATAAATTATTTGCACCAAAGTTTGGTTAAAATGAAGACTTGTTTGGTAATTGTAGGTACTCTCCTGGATTTTTGGTAACGGGATAGGATTTTGTATTTGTAAAGGGATGTTGGTTTTCAATTTTTATATAGAACTAATATTTTTCTGACATATCATTAGAATTCAAAGCTAAAAGGTATGATAATGCCTATTTCTTGAGAGATATCTGGTGTGTAAGCTTAAAATTCTAATAAATCGTAATAGTATGGCTTGGTAAATTTGAAAAAACTAAGTTGTTCCTGCAATTTTTTATTACATGAATCATAACTTGAGCCATCTCTGTCTTTAGAAATTTAGCTTAAATAAACAGGTTTGTTTATAGTAGCTAGGATTTGTTTTTCTTCATTTCTCTCAAGGCAAACAAAAAACCTGCTGCAAACAATAAGGTAATCAGGCCTGCGAAGTAGGGTATAATTTCAGTCATTTTTCTTGTTGTTAATGAGTTTTAAATAAATTCCAAAAGCTAGGATAGACGGTACCCAAATGCCAAGAAATATGGCAGCTGTAGCTTCTCCTTTAAAATATAATATTTCAGAAAAAATGAGTGAAAGAAAAGCTGCGATAAAAAGTAATTTGTCGGTAATGGAGAATTTGTTAAACATAATTTATAGTTTATTGTGAAGTCAAAAGCTAATTTGAGCCATTTTAACATTGTAATTAAAAATCCTTAAAATAGTCATTTAAGTAACAGTAAGGTTTCAATTAAATTCTTGATTGCATATTGATAAACACTAATTTAATAAAATTTCATCCTTTTATTCAAAAAAACCTACTGTAAATTACAAACAGTAGAAACTCAAAATTGTTTAACCGTAATTATTTGGATATAGTGATGTAAAAAATATAGGCATTTAATGCCATAAAGAACAAAGCAGGAATGGTAACCCAAAAACTGTCCTTAACCCTGATCCTTACTAGAACACCAATTAACATTAATAAGGAAAGCCCACCTGCAGAAATCAGCAAAATAACCTGTACTTTCAAGCCAACCAGTAACCCTAATCCACCCAATAGTTCTAAAGTAGCCGTTAGTGTGCCTATTTTTTCAAGGCCAAAGCGCTGAAACTCGGCTTTCATGTTTTTGGATGTGAAATAAGAAATCCCATAGCCTATAAACGATATACCAGAAAGAAGAACCCAAAAACTAAGTAAATCAATCACGAAATTAAGTTTAACGATACAGCAGCAATGAAAAGACAAAGTATTAGCAATAACAAAGAAGGCAAATGTTTGTTCCAGGGATTGCCAATTTTAAAATGAAAATATTGTGCTGCTACCATGAGAAAAGCTATTGCAAGGGCTGGAATTAAAACTAAATCCGGGTACCAAATGCCCGCGATCAGCAAGGTTGATAAAGCTATTTTTGAAGAGCCTACGATGGTGCGTGTTAAGTCGTTCAAGCCATATTGCTTAAATTCTTTCACAATATTCTCAAAACGGAAAATCCAAACATAAAAAATTGATAGGGCAACTATAATTTGAGCTGCATTAGCGAAATTAGTCATGGGAGTCATTTTTGTAAAAAAATAAAAAAGAATAGTATCAACCTAGGAAGTTGTAGAATAGTTAACGGTATTACACATTTTTCTTTACTATATAAAGGCTCATTTCTTTTATAAATATACAAAATAAATGGACAGAAAAAATATGCAAATTTATGTAAAATCACGCTGATTGAATTGTAAGGATAGTATTCAGGTTGTCATATCAGGCACTTTCATCAAACATGATCTCGTCTGAACTGCCTATTTTATTCATTGATTTTTTAAACGGTAATGAAAAACTAAAGGTTGATCCCTCGCCTTCTACACTTTCTACCCATATTTCACCACCATTTGTTTCCAGAAAACCTTTTACCAATAACAATCCTATACCAGCACCTTTGTTTACTTTTCTGGTTTCTGAAAGGGTTTTCATTTGTGGTGTAAATAGTTTGTTTATTATTTCCTGCGACATACCTATCCCACTGTCTTTCACCTGAACAATCACTAGATCATCTTTAATATTTGCAGATACTTTAATAGTGCCGTCTTTATCTGTATGTTTTATAGCATTCGAAATAATATTTTGTATGATAGAGACCAACATTTTTCCATCTGCAAAAACAACCATTTCAGGTTCAACAAGGTTATGCAGATGTATTATTTTTGCAGAGGCATTCTCATTTAAAGTTTCAAATACTTTATTTATGTATTCTGCCAGCTTTATTTCAGTGGGAGAAAATACATCTGATGCATATTTTACCCTGGCCCAGTCTACCAAATAATCCAACATATCCAGTTCATCATTTGTAGACTTATATATAATGTTCAGCATTTCCTGCACTTCAGCTGACTTCATATTATGGAAATTTTCTTTCAAATATTTAGCTAACCCAATGATACCAGATAGTGGACTTCTCAAATCATGTGAAAGAATGGACATCACACTTTCTTTGTGTGTATTGAGATCTTCCAGTTCTTTCATGTATTTTTTAATAGCATCTTCCGACTTCTTACGTTCTGTTAAATCGCGCAAGATCTTTACATAGCCTAGCAAATCACCATCTTTACCAATCAGCGGAAAAACCAATCCATAGGCATAAAACAAAGTTTTATCTTTGGCAACATGCCATCGGTTATCTGTTGCCCTGCCTTCTTTTAGTGCAGTTTCAATTTCTCTTTTCGGTATACCATTTTTTAAATCTTCCTCTGTAAAGATCAAGTCGAAGGATTCCCCAATAACTTCATCGGTTTCATAGCCAAATATTTTTGTTGAGCCGGAACTCCAGCTGTTTATGATATATTCTTTATCCAGCGTAAAAATGGAGTAATCTTGTAAGCTGTCGATTATTTGGCTATAAAATTCAGAAGATGGTATATATTTATTTTTAAAAATTTTAAAATTTTCCTCTTTGTTTTCCATTTAATGTATTTGATTCTTATGTAAGTAATTTTATATTATTTCTTTTTATGAAAACCAACTGCAGATTTTCGCTTTTTATCTAAATCCGCAGAATGGTTACTCAGAATGCTTAAATTTTGCAATTTAAGAATGGTCATTTGTAATGCACTCTTTGCATTTATTCTTATTATCTGTTCTTTACAAAATGAGAACTGAGCAATCCTGTATACTTAGGCATTTAGTATTGACTTAATAAATTTATTTTATTAGAATAGATTCTGTCCTAGTCTTGTATTGATTGATAGTATTATATTCGAATTAAGAACCAAGGTTCAAAGTTGTTTGTCCAACCCAAACCAGCGCAGGGATTTGCAATTAGAAGATAATCGTTTTAAAAGCCACATCATTGCTAAACCGAACATAAGTGGCAGTTTTGTACAATATACTACAATTGCTGTTCAATGAGTGTTTCATTTTGTTAATTGTATGATTAATCCGCTAT
>CALRUV010000102.1:0-12248 GCA_943371455.1 Chitinophaga pinensis
AAAGTTGATGGCCAGTCAATCTATTTGGGAAAATGAAAGTTTTTATGCTCCACAGGATATCATCATTGTGGGTGGCGGACTTATGGGCTTATGGTCTGCCTGGGAACTAAAAAAATCTGCCCCCTCCTTACGCATTTGTATAGTAGAAAGAAATGAGATCCCCTCTGGTGCTTCCACACGCAATGCCGGATTTGCCTGCTTTGGGAGTCCCACAGAACTCTTGCATGATGCTGCCGTTTTAGGAAAAGAGGAGATGCTGAAAATTGTAAGCATGCGTTTTAAAGGGATAGAAAAGATCAGGGCTCATTTTCATGATAGTGTGATTGATTATGATGCATGTGGTGGCTATGAATGTATCAATAAGAATTATAGTGGATGGGACTCTCTGGACCATGACCTTAACTGGTTGAATGAATCATTAAAAGAAATAGAAGGTTCCCCATCATTATACACAATAGTAACGGAAAAAATTCCATCGCTGGGACTCAGAGGATTTGATTGCCTGATAGAAAATAAATCTGAAGCCGGCATACACAGTGGCAAGCTAGTGATGGCTTTAACGGAGAAAGTAAGATCGGCAGGAATTGTGATCATGAATGGATTTGATGTTACACGGTTAGAACAAAAAGCAGATGAGGTAACACTTTATTCAGCCAACAAAACAAAACTGACTTGCAAAAGGGTATTGGTTTGTACCAATGCTTTTACTTCAGAACTCATTCCCTCCCCTATGGTACAACCAGCACGCGGACAGGTAATTGTAAGTTCACCCATTCCCAATCTACCCTTAAAAGGCACTTTTCATTTTGACCAGGGTTATTATTACTGGCGTAATTTGGGCAACCGTATATTATTGGGAGGTGCCAGAAACAGTGCATTTGAAGCGGAAAACACCTGTTCTATGGAAGGCTCTGATTTCATCAGGGAAGAATTAGAATCGTTTTTGAAAGCGCACATAAACCCATCCATAGCATATACCATTGAACATCATTGGAGTGGTATCATGGGCTTTACCCATGATAAAAAACCTTTTGTTGGCCGGGTTGATCAACAAATCTATGCAGCCATTGCCTGTAATGGAATGGGGGTAGCTTTAACACCATTGATCGCTGAGCAAGTGGCTTTTGAAATGCTGCAAAATTTTTAACGATTCTAAGTAGAGAACTTAGTTATTTTTGAGAAATATCTCTGTATGATAAAGAACTTGATTTTTTTATATTTCGCTGCCAACTTTTTTATGGCTTGTAATGGCAATTCTGAAAATGAACTACCCGCAACAAATACTGCCAATAATTTGCCAGCCCTGCTTAACTATACCATTATTAATGCCTATCCACATAATAGTTCCTCCTTTACAGAGGGCCTTGAATGGTACGATAATGATCTTTTCGAAAGTACAGGTGATACAGAATACCAGGGTAATAGTAAACTTGCCAGAACAGATTTGAAAACGGGTAAAGCCAAGCAAGAAATCAATCTGGATAAGGCCTATTTTGGCGAAGGCATGACGATTCTGAATGATAAAATTTATATGCTCACTTATAGGGAGGGAAAATGTTTTGTATTTGATCTGAAGTCCTTTAAAAAAATTGGCGAATTTAATTATACAGGCGAAGGCTGGGGCATGACCAATGATGGCAAATACCTGATCATGGATGATGGCTCTAATAATTTATATTACAGAGACCCGGAATCATTTCAGGTGGTAAAATCAGTGGGTGTTTCTGATAATAATGGTCCATTAGGCAATATCAACGAATTGGAATATGTTGATGGATTTATCTATGCAAATGTTTGGACAACCCAGTACATTGTAAAGATCGATCCTGCAACAGGCAATGTTGTTGGGAAGGCTGATTTTACAGGGGTTTTGAACAAATATGCACCTGGTACTTTTACTGACCAGCAATTAGCAACAGATGCTGTTCTAAATGGTATTGCTTATGATAAAATTGGAAAAAGATTTTTTGTAACCGGCAAAAACTGGCCGAAAGTATTTGAAGTAAAATTTAATTGAGTTTTTTGAGAACATAAATTACAGAACTCCCCTTTTTATTGTTAAGCAAGGCTTTGCTATTAGAAATACAGCCATTCCATATTGCGCCAATCAGGTTAGCACTTCCATTACGGTATTGTTCGCTTAGCATAGAAACATAAAAACTATCAAACCACATAGGTTTAATTGACTGTAAGCTAAACCCATGCTTCTGTGCCAGCATTTCGATGCTTTTGGGTGAGAAATGGTATAAGTGCCTGGGTACATCATAAGCAGCCCAATATTCTTTGTAAACTGATGCATCATAACTGGTATAATTAGGTACGGCTATAACCAATACGCCCCCCTTTTGAAGGATCCTTTGAAACGCTTGCATGTACTCCTGTAAAAGATGGATATGCTCCAGCACATGCCATAATGTAATGGCATCGATAGAGCTGTCAGTTATATCAAATAAATTTTCAGCAGGTAAGAGTTCAAGACCATATTTTTTATAGGCAACTGTTCTGGCATTTTCATCAGGTTCTAAAGCAATGGTGTTCCATCCTGCTTTTTGCATGATGTTTGCAAATGCGCCGGTACCTGCGCCAATATCTAATAAATTTGCTTTTGACTTGCCCGTAAGCTTTTGTAAATAATTTCTCTTTGATTTCAGTGTATAAGATCGTATCAGGTGGTATAAACGATTGATAAACCCCTTATTTGTATCCGAATGCGAAACGTATGCGGCAGATTGATAATAAGGCCCAATATGAGCTGCAGATGGTATTTGCTGTGTAAATCTTGCCGTACAATCTTCACAATGCCATATTTCAAAAACTTCTCCCGATACAGTGTAGTCTTTGGCTGAAAGTGCCGGATAAATAGAATGGGAAAAACAAACAGGACAAGATGGTAAGGTTATCGTTTCCGGCATATAACAAGTAAGAAAAAATAATTAAATTAATTTACCAGTAATAATAATACAGCAAAGCACCAATCCCCAATATCATCAGGATTATGGCGAAAAATAACCAGTATTCATCTTTTTGAATTTTTTCCTGAATATACTCCTGCATTTCAATACCAATAGGAATAGCAGTCGGGATATGCGGTAGACCAGCTTCCTGGGTAAAAATAAATTCTCCTTCTTCACCAGCACTAACAGTACCTATACCCGGTAAAATACCCGTATGGTGGTGTTGTATCGCTTCCCGAAGATTGGCAGAAAAATCATGAAAAGCCCTGATAGCACTCACTTCGTCTAACACCAATTCTTCAGAAAGGTATCGGAAGAATTGTTTATCGGCTGTCTCTCCAGCACCCTGCACAAATTTCACAACAGTTACTGGTGGAAGAACCAGTCCATTTTCCTGATCCATACTGGCTGTACCTACTTCAACAGTAAAATTTCCGACTTGAGGTATCGTTAATTTTTTATGTAAAATTAAATATTTGCTTACCAGATCATGCATGAATTTAATCGTTTACCGGAACGAATATACAACTCCTGCCAAAACCTGTGCGCCTAAAACCGGGTATTGGTTCCATCGCTGATAAGTTGTATTGTAGATATTATTCATTTGCAACCAAATATTCAGTTTGGGTAATACTGTAAATTCAGCTCCGAGGTTACAATCGGCAAATGCGCCTGTTTTTTGAGAATTTAATGTACCTACGGTCTTATATGGATTACCATCAAAAACAAAAAGATCAGCTTTAACCTGTAAGTCTTTCAAAATTTTCCACTTTAAAGAACCCGTAGCTTCTAAAGGTGGCAGTCCCCAGGCTTTCTCATTAACAGCTAGTGAGGAATACTGTGAATAGGTTACACCTGCCATTATAGATAGGGTTTCCTGAAAAGTATAATTAGCTTCTCCATGTAAGCGAAATGCTTTCATTTCGGGCTCAAACAATATCGAAAAGGATTTACCATCAATACCGTTATTCAAAAATAATGGCTGGTTATTCAATTGCAAAAAAGATACAGTTGCCTGGTAAGAAAAATGATCCCCTGTTGCTATCTTAAAACCTGCATATTGCTCGCGTATCCTGGTATTCTCCAAACTGTTTAGGGTACCGATCCATGGATTATAACCAGCCAGTGACCGTAGTGTATTTTTCTGGTAATACCCTTTCCAGCCCGCTTCCAGCATCAAATTAGTGCCGGGAATTTTCGCTTCAACGGTAATATCAGGTAGCGTACTATATTGTTGGTTATCCCAGGTAGGCCTTATCCCAAGGTTCAACCGCATATTAGGTGTGGTAAATTGTATGGCAGGATTTACATACAGCAAATTATTTTTAAAAATTGTAGGATTAGGAATAAGCGGTATCTGGGTATTGGATAGATCCGCTCCTATTTCCAGGTTTAAGGCATATATACTCACGAATGATTTTTTAATGGGTGCTTTTATGATGACATTATTCTCCTCGTTCTCTTTGGTATCTGTAAACCTTACAAAATGAACTTGTGGATGATAGGTAATACCAAACGCATTGGGTGTTTTGTTTTGCAAACCCAATTCCATTCCAATTGTATTGAATCTTTGCTCTAACTGATCTTTTACATAAGGTAAACTTGCTGGCAGATACCCATATAAATATTGGGTAGCACTTTTGTAATAGGGATGTGCTGTCCATTCATTGTTACCCGCTGAGTGAAAGATAGATACCACATCAACACCCCATCTGGCAGCCTGTTGTGCAGGAAGATGGCCAGTTGCCGTGCTAAAATTTCCTTTGAGGTTGGTAATAGATTTTTTGCCGTCACCAAAACTAAAACCTGCTTCTCCGTATACACTGCTAAAATTACCGGCACCTAATTTTATATAATGATCGTTTTGCCAATCAAAGGACGTGTCTAAAGCCAATGCCAGGGGTTTAATGGTTACAGGCTGATAAGAAAAGAAAAGATTCTGGTAAGGTATTTTGTAATTAACAGGAATTTTTGAGGAATCAATTACAGGTGTTGCAGCAGTAAAATTAAGCTTTGCAGCGTTTTTAAGATAAGGCTTAAAAGCAGAAGTGATCACGACAACTTTGGGAGCTGTAGTATCTGATGAAATAGTCAAAAGCTCATCTGATTTTTTTGTAGCTTTTTTTACGTCTGTTCCAGATTTTTTAGCTGACTTCCTGGCATTATTTCTCTTTTGTGCCGGTAATTGAATTGCCAGCAAACAAAAGGATAAGAAAAGTAGGAACAGCTTATGTTGGATTTTCATCAGTTAGGTTCTTTATTGTTGTTCAACTTTAGTGGTTTTGGCTTTCTCTTCCAGTACGATAGCCAGTTTCTGCTGTGCTTCATTTTTTATTTCAACCAGGGTTACATTTTCTACAATACTTTTATATGTAGCTTCTGCATTGAACCAGTCTTTTTGATAACTGTAAATATCACCTAACAACACATAACTCTTAGCCACCCATAACGCATAGGAACCTGCCTTTTTAATTACATCAAAAGCTGCTTTTTCTGCTTCTGTTGTTTTATCCTGTATAAAAAGAATTTCTGCAATTCGGTATTGCGACTCAGCCGCGTATTCAGATTTACCGGCACTGATCACTTGTTTATATGCTACCATTGCTGGTTCCCATTCATTATTCAACTGGTAATTTTTGGCAACCACCATATTGGCCATCATCCTGTCGTCTGTTGCAATCCCTTTTTCTAATAATAGATCCGTTGCATTGGTGGCTGCGTCTTTCCACTGTTGAGCTTTAAACTGGCACCGCAACAAACCCCGCATGGCTTCCAATCTGTTTTCCTGCTGGGTAGCAATAGATTTCAGTTTACCAAAATATACCTGGGCACTATCATATGCTTTTCTTTCAAAATAATAAATACGGGCTGTTTGTAAACTGCTTCTTTCTGCATGAATATTTTGCGACTGGTCAGCTACTGTTTTATAATAAGGCAATGCCTCTTGTAAGGCTTTATCATTTGCCAACATTTCTGCAGTTAGGTAATTGGCTTCAATTTGATACTGCCCTTGCGGAAACTTAACCAGGTATTCTCTGAACCCTTTTTTGGCTGCTACCATATCCTTTGCATCGTACCGTAAATAGGAGGACCGATAGGTTAAGGAGTCTTCTTCACTATCACTAATGGCCTTCCCGTTGGCTTTCATGAAAGCGGCAAAATCACCCGGTTTCTGCTTTTCCACAAAAATATTTCGGATATATTCAATCGCATCATTGCTCTCCTCTGAATTGGGATTGCCAGTAACCAATTGTTGAAAGCTGGTAAGCGATTCATCATACTTGTCTAAATTAAAATAAGCAACACCTAATTTAAGGTATGCCTGTGGCACCAAAGCAGTGGCTTTGGGATAAGCAATTACTTTGCGTAAGGGAGCGATAGCAGCCTGGTAATTTTCATCCCCCAAAAAAGTATTGGCAATTTCCAGGTTGGCTTCGGGCACCAGGGATGAAGCTGGGTATTGCCTTTCAAGGGATTGCAATAAAGATACTTTTTCAGTATTATTATTCATGGCACCGGAAATAATCCCTTTTTGGTAAAGCGCATAATCAGCAGAAAGTAGCTTTTTGCTGATCACCATATCATACATCTTAAGGGACTGGTTAAATTCTTTGTTCATGAAATAACAATCAGCTGCCCTTAAAAAAGCGTCCTGATGAACGGTGGTTTTCCCCGGATCAACGCCACCATTCACTTTTTTAAAGTATGCCAAAGCATCGGAATAGGCTTCT
Source organism: Chitinophaga pinensis (assembly GCA_943371455.1). Lineage (GTDB taxonomy): Bacteria > Bacteroidota > Bacteroidia > Chitinophagales > Chitinophagaceae > Sediminibacterium > Sediminibacterium pinensis_J. The sequence goes on from CALRUV010000102.1 coordinate 6,686, forward strand.
GTTTGCAGAAAGGCATAAGCCAGACTATACTGCGCATTTTCTACATTTACTTCCCCATTGTTAAGGGGATTTTTCAGGTAGTCGGTAAGATATCCAATAGCAGAATCGAATCGATTGGCACGGTAGGCTATTTCACCTTTCCAGAAAAAAGTTAGGGGAAGCTGGTTAGCATTATAGGGTGCACCTAAAAACTTTGTTAGCAATAGGTCTGCTTTATCCAGTTGCTGGTCATTGATCAATTCTACTGAAGCACCATATAATAATCTGGGATAAATTTTTGAAAGGTTATCACTTTTTGCTCCAAGACTTTCATAAAGTTGTAAGGCTTCTTTATAATTACTGGTATTGGCAAGTGTATTTACCAAAAGCTCTTTGGCTTCCTGTGTGTAAGTAGACTTTGGATAGGCATTGGTAAATGATTGGAAAGCTTTCAATGCAGCATCCATATAACTCAGATCATAAGATAGTTTGGCATAATTAAACAGGGAGACTTCTTTCTGCGAAGCATTGCTGTTATTTGCCGCACAAAATTGAAAGGCAGTTCTGGCATTCTGCTTATCATCCGTTTTTAGATAGGCATCGCCCAATAGGTACATACTATTCTGGGCAAGAGAATCTTCCGCACCACCCAGTTGCTTAAAGCCTTCAATAGCTTTGGGCAAATCTTTGGCATCGTAATAACAGTAGGATAATTCATAGAGATCTTCTCTTCTCACTTTTTCCTTACCTGTAACAAATTTTTCCAGATAGGGCAATGCCTTGCTAAAAGCCTTTTGCTCAAAATATAAATGTCCTGCCAGTTGATGCAATTGCAGGTCATAATATTGTCCGGTTTTTTTTATTGCATTAACGGCGGTTTCTAATGCTTTCTCCTTTTCGCCGCTGAAGTAGTAAATTTCTGCGAGATAAAATGGAATTACATTCTGGTATTCAGTTAACCCTTCTGCAATTTTAAAACTCTCCAATGCAGGTTTGTATTGTTTATCATTGAAACAAATAAAACCATAATAGTAATTAGCGTCGAGGTAATTGGGATCAGCAGGCAATTGGCGAATCGCATCAAATAGAGGTTTTGCTTTATCAAATTGTTGCATCACAAAGTATACATAAGCCTGGTGAAATTTTTTATCCGCAATTTCTTTGTTGCTTAAATTACTGAGACCGGCACCTTCATAATAGGTTTTTGCATGGATGAAATCCTTTTTCCTGAAATAATACTCTGCTAAATGGAAATGCATCATCTCAACTCTGGCAGGATTCAATTCCAGCGCAATAAAGGAAGCACCTATGGTTGCAGTATTTTCATCGTTCAATGCCAAACCGCAAATGATATAATAATATGCGCATTCCTGGTTAACAGAAGCAGGCATATTGCTGCTTTCATTTCCATTGCTGTATAGTTTTTTAAATACCGGGAAGGCCAGACTGTATAATTCCTTCTGGTAAAGGTCTTTGGCTATTTTAAATTCTTTATCAGGGTCTGTTGTTTGTTGTGTGAACTGAGCTGGAACCGCAATCGAGAAGATTGTTCCAAAAACAATTAAGAGTATGGGAAGGATTTTTTTCATGGCTATGGGCTACTGACAGACAAAGATTTTAGTTTCTTTCTTAATAAAAAGCGAAATCCTGTTTTAAAGGTAGTAATCGGTATTTGTAAGCAAACATCATTCCGTTATTTGTGGAAAAACAGATGGAGTTTGTAAGTTTGTCAACAAATCAGGATAACTATGTACGAACACATCACCACAGTTAGGGTACGGTATGCAGAGACAGACCAAATGGATATAGTGTATTATGGTAATTATGCACAATACTTTGAAGTTGGTCGCGCAGAATGTATCAGAGAACTCGGATTTACCTATAAGAAAATGGAAGAAATGGGCGTTCGTATGCCTGTGGTAGCAATGGAAGCGAGGTTTTTAAGACCTGCACATTATGATGATCTGATCACCATCAAAACACAATTAAAGGAGCTCCCCTTGAAACACCAGATCGAGTTTCACCATGAGGTATATAATGAAAGAAAAAAACTACTTACCACAGGGAAAGTAGTTCTCTTTTTTATTGACAATAAAACAGGCAAATGGATAGGAATACCTGAAGACCTCAAGCAAACATTAACACCATTTTTTATTTCTTAAACGCGGTGATGGTCACCACGCCATTGCTGAATGGCCATTTTGATCTCCTTATTGGATAAATTTTCATTTACTGCCTTGTTAACTAGGATTAGAAACTCATCGTTTTGTGCAAATCTTAGGGCTATGATCTGACCCATTTTTAAGTTCTCCGGAAATAATTTACCAGTCAATACAAAATAGCGCAGGTTTTCTTCAGCTCTGATGGCTCTGTCCTGCGCCCTTAAAGCAAATGATCTTACAAACCAAAACATCAAACAAAAAATAAAAGCAATCAAACTTATTAAAGAGGCAGAATAAAGGTTCTCTTTAGCAGAGTTGGCAAGATTTATCAGTGAACCTATCAGTAGCGATAGAATGGCCAGAAAGGTTAAACCATGAAATCCAGGTACTAATTTGCCATGATTTTTAAAATTTTGTTCTTTCATAAATGTATTTTGATTTGATTAAAAATAGTCAAAAATTTTTACTTGATTAACAATGATTCATGGGGTCTTATTTCAATTCATCCAGTAACTTAAACATTTTTCTAACCATCTCAGAGGCCGATCCATGGTAGTTATTGATAATGATGGCAATCGTATAGTTGCTGCCATCTTTGGCGGTATAATAGCCAGCAAAACTCTTAGTGCCGCCAATGGTACCACTTTTCAGTTTCATCTGATTATACATGGGCAAAGCATCCTGAAAGGTTTCAAACCAAGGTCTTGTTCTGGCATATTGCAGTACTTTCACCAAAGCATCTGTTGTGATCCTGTTTTGAGGAGAAAGTCCACTCCCATCTATTATTTGTAAGGATGCTTCGTCGATCCCTTTTTCAAGCCAAAATTTTTGTATGGTCTTCAGACCATTTTCAATAGATCCCTTACCCGATTTTTCAAATGCAATAGTTTTTATAAATGCTTCGCCATATAGGTTGATACTTTTCTTCATGAACCAATAGTTCAGGCTATCCAATCCGGGTGAATAATGTTTGAATAGTTCCTGGTATGCAGGCAACAATCCTTTATTAATAACTTTTACTGGCGGAGGTTTGGGCGAATGGGTTTGTAAGGATTCCTGCAGGGTTGATAAAAACTGAAATGTTGGATCTGGAAAAGAACCTGCAATTACAAAACCCTTTTCATCAATTGGAATAGTTCCTTTCACATACCCTTTAAAGGCATTGGGCGGCAGGTAGATATAAGCATTATCGCCACTCTCTTTTGAAGCTGACAGCACCCTGCATTCTAATTCTATTCCATACAAATGAGGTGTTGTGTGAACAATGGAAACAGGCTCTCCTACTGTATGAGATGATCTTAAGATCAAATCATATTGGTTTTCTCTCCAGTTCAAGATACTGGCACCAGCACCATAGTAGTTTCCGATATCATCCCAAATCCAGCCTCCCGGAATTATATCTGGCTCCCATTTACCCGTATAAGTCCGAATATCTTTTGTAACATATATAATCCCCCTTGCTTTTAATTGTGCAGTCCAGCTCTGTAATAATTTTTCCTCACGTGTAGCATTAAATCGCCAGCTTCCCAAACTGGGATCACCGCTACCAATTACCCATAAATTACCATTTAGCGAATCATTTTTTATTTTGCCATCATAGCCAAAAGTGGTAGGATATCTGAAAGAAGGACCCAATAATTCCAAAGCAGTAGCACTGGTGATGATTTTCTGACAACTCGCTGGTGCTAAGCCTGTTTGTGCATTTACTTCTATTAATTTTTCGCCTGTTTTGCTATTCAAAACCGATAAAGCCAGTATGGCATGGTTCATTTGTGGGTCTTGCTGGATGATATCCACCGCTCTTTTGAGCTTTTGTTGCACCGTCTGGGCACTTAGTCCTAAAAAGAAAAATAATAAACAAATAAGCCCGGATGTCTTTCTCATAATTCAACTTTACCTTGCATTAAAATTAAGTGTAAGTATTTTATGGAAAAAGTTTTCGCATCCATTATTACTATAGGAGATGAATTATTGATTGGACAAGTGGTAGACACCAATAGCGCCTGGATTGCCCAGGAATTGAATAAGATAGGCGTTAACGTGAAACATCGTGTGGCTGTAGGTGATGTTTGGGATGATATCTGGCAGGCATTGGATGAAGAAAGTAAAAGGGCATCGATAATTATCATTACCGGAGGACTTGGTCCTACTGCCGATGATATCACCAAACCTCTTCTCTGTAAATATTTTGGGGGAACCATGGAGATGCACCAACCAACGCTGGATCATATAACCCATATATTTGAGCAAATCCTGAAAAGACCCATGATAGAACGCAATACAAAGCAGGCGGAAGTTCCGGATACCTGTACGGTATTGATGAATGAAAAAGGCACAGCACCGGGCATGCTTTTCAATAAAGACAATAAAATATTTATTTCACTTCCGGGTGTGCCTCATGAAATGAAATGGATCATGACCCATAAAGTGATCCCTATTATCCCAGCTCATTTTCCAACAGGTTTTATAGAACACAGAACCCTGCTAACAGCAGGTTTAGGCGAATCCTTTCTGGCAGAAATGATCAAAGACTTTGAAGAATCCTTACCAGAAGCCATTAAGCTGGCTTATTTGCCCAATTACGGCATGGTTAGGTTAAGATTAACCGCTTTTGGTTTTGATAAAATAGGATTGGCAGAAATGATCGACGATTATTTTAGTCGTTTGAAAATGAATGTAAAAGATTACCTGGTTACAGATAGAGATATTCCCATGGAACTGGTGGTAGCGGAGATATTACAAAAACAAGGCAGAACCCTTGCAACCGCAGAATCCTGTACCGGTGGTTATATAGCACATTTGATTACCAGTCATCCGGGGGCTTCTGCTCATTTTAAAGGAAGTGTGGTTAGTTATGACAATGTGATTAAAGAAAGTCTTTTAAATGTAAGTGCCAGCACATTAGAAACAAAAGGGGCGGTAAGTTCAGAAACAGTGCAAGAAATGGCCCAATCACTTTTGCAAATCATGCAATCAGATTATGTAATAGCTGTAAGCGGGGTAATGGGTCCAGACGGCGGCACAACCGAAAAACCAGTGGGTTTGGTCTGGATTTGTATTGCCGGTATGGGCAAAATAATAGCTAAAAGTTTCCAGTTCCGTTTCGACCGAAAAAGGAATATTGAGTTAACTGCAACCAATGCGCTAAACCTTTTACGTACCTTTACATTGGAAAATGGTTAAGCAATATTGAATACTAACCAATACTTTTGTTGATCAACAAGCTGTTATAGGTATTTGGCGTGTAAGAAATGTGTGAAAAGAATAGCGAAAAATGATTGTTGACTGCATTACAAATATTATTTTAGGAAGACAAAGGATGATCATTCATCCTGATTTAAACAGAACGATTGTATGGCAATAGCTGATTTGGTTATGCCCAAATTGGGCGAAAGTATTATGGAAGCAACCATCCTGAAATG
>CALRUV010000103.1:0-12217 GCA_943371455.1 Chitinophaga pinensis
CCAGTTCCATCGATGGTCTTCATCACCAGCCATTTTCTTGGGGCGCACACCAAATACCAAACCGGTTTGTAGATCAACCCTGTTCACTTCACCACCCTGCGATTCTGCAAATACAATTTTCGGATTCACTAAACTAGGTTGAACCCAAAAACCATCTCCAGCTCCTAATACGCGCCAGTCAACAGCCGTAACACCACCCGGTGAAGTATTGGGAGCCATCCAACTATTATTATCCTGTAAGCCTCCATAAATTTTATAAGGCACCTGGTTATCGGTACTTACATGGTAAAACTGACCCACAGGAAGGTTATTCAAAAACTGCCAGGTACTTCCTTTGTTTACACTGGTATACACCCCACCATCAGTTCCCAGAAATAACATATCCGGATTATTGGGGTTGATCCATAAAGCATGGTGGTCAGCATGCGGGGCAACGCCACCAATAATTGAATTACTCCAGGAAAATCCGCCGTCAATAGAATATTCAAAATCAAAAGCAGGACGATAAACCCTTTTTGGTTCTTTGGGATCAAAAACCAGTGTGCTAAAATAAAATGGTCTTGCCGTGATATTGTCTGTTGCAGCCAGTTTCTTCCAGCTTTCGCCTTCGTCATTAGAAATGTACAAACCAGGAACCTTGGCTTCTACAATAGCCAGAATTTCTGAAGGTTTGGAAGGATTGATGGTTACCACAATTCTTCCCAAATCGCCTTCCGGTAAGCCTTTGGTGAGTTTATTCCATGTTTTGCCACCATCAGTTGATTTGTAAAAACCGCTACCTGGTCCACCAGAACGGAATGCATAAGGCTTTCTGCGAAACTGCCAGAATGATGCCAATAATACATTGGATTTTTGGGGGTGCATGGCAATATCAGCACAGCCTGTTTCCTCATTAACAAATAATATTTTATTCCAGGTTTTACCACCATCGATTGTTTTATACAATCCACGATGCGCAGAATTTTTCCATAAAGGACCCGGTGCAGCAACATAAACCGTTTTTTTATCTGTGGGATCTACAATGATCTTGCTGATCCTTTCAGTGCTATCCAATCCTATTTTCTGCCAGTTATTGCCACCATCCGTAGTTTTAAATAAACCATCGCCAATGGAAACAGAATTTCTGGTATTGCTTTCTCCTGTTCCTGCATAAACAACTTTAGCATTGCCCGGTTCAATGGCCAATGCGCCTATCGACTGGCAATATTTATCAAATACTGGATTGAATGAAATGCCTCCGTTTTGGCTTTTCCAAATGCCACCGCCAGCAGTGCCTACATATAGGTTGATCTGTCCATCCTGTGTAATTCCTTCTATCGCACTGATTCTGCCACTCATGGTAGAAGGGCCCAATGCCCTTGCTCCCATTACCTGGAAATAAGAAGAATTGATGCTTGTTTGTGCTTTTGCGGATATAACCAAACTTACCGCAATCAATAAAATCAGGTGTTTCATTTATTTTGGTTTTACTTATAAAAAAAACGGGATATCTTCTTTTTTACGGTAAGGCAATCAAGAAAATATCCCTGTAAAATGATAAAGCCATTAATCCAACTACAATAATCTTAGTTAGCCTTGAAGATAGATTCGTCGATCACTGGATTCACGGTTACTTTTTTGGTAACCATCATCATTTGACCCTGATCTGTTTTGAATGGCATTTTTATACCAAAATCGATTGTCTGATAATCAAGGTATTTGATAGCACCTTTAATTTCCTGACCCTGTTGTTTGGTAATTGATTCAATTTTATAGATCAGGTTGGTTTTCAAATCAAAGAAATAGGTTTTCTCGTTATTGTTTTTGGAAGTCATCTTAATTTTGAAATACTCATTGCCATCTTCTTCGTCCTTACCCAAAGATTCAACAGTAGAACCTTTTTCTTTGTAATTAACAAATGCATCCTGGAGGTCTAATTCATCCAGTTTTGCTTTTAATTCTTCTTCGGTAATTGGACTCAGGGTATTCTTACCACCAAATGGATTCTGCGACCAGCCATTTGTAGGATTGGTAATGTCTACGATCTTATTTCCCTGAAATTCAGCATCCACCCTTAATCCTTTCATCTGAACACCCTGAACAGTATAAGGTATATTAATACCTTGTACTTCAATTTGGCCTTCAATTTTAATTGACTGAACCTTACTCCATTTGTCAGCACCACCAATAGCAGTGATGTACTTCGAAATAACTTCATCGGCTGTTTGTGCCTGAATAGTTAAGGTGCTTGCTATCACAAGCATAAATCCTAAAAATACCTTTTTCATGTTTTTTGATTTTATGTACATTATTGTTATTTGTATAAAAAAATGAAAATTATTATACAAATCTCACATTAATTTGGATTGATTTGATAGACGGCAAAATAAACAAATTGTGATCACAAAGAATTTGACTAAAAGCCTCTTTAAAAGCTAAATATATCAACAGGAAATAAACTGGGCTTAAAAGATGAACTGTATAAACGGCAGATTGATTTTAGGGAGGAACCAGGATAAGTATATCGGTAAGGGGTATTTCAGAAAAATGTTTAACATAGTTACCGCTTATCTGGTATTTACATTAAACGAAATAAAATTTTGATGGTAATTTTATAAGTAACTTAAATGCGCAACTTAAAATACAAGGAAGGATTGGTACTGATGAAGGAGTATAATTGCTTTAGACATTCTAAAGGTACAATTTATCAAAAAGGATGATCAGCGCTCAAAATTAGCTAAGTGAATGGTCTTTAAATACTTAGATAAGAACTTTGGCCTTAGAATTAGTACATTTTTGTAAAATGAAATAAATATTAACTATTTTTCAGGAACATTCAATGCTGGTATACAATAAGTTTTACAAGGAGGAAATTGTGGGCAAAAAATTGAAATCTACCTGCCTTATTAAAAACAGGTAATTGAAAATATTATATTTCTATCTATGAGCATTCACTATATCATAGCCATTGTAATTATCAGGTACCTGCAAAAAAAATTGCAAACCAGAACGGAGTTGCCGGAATGGGACAGAAAACTGAAATTAGGCATGACAGCATCTATAACATTGCTGGCAATTTCTTTGATTTTCCCGCAATTGAAAGGATATTTAACCTGGATTGGACAAGCATTCTGTTTTATGCTGGTTTATTTGATTCTTTACCAACCTGCATTTAAGGTAGCCAGACAGGCAGCAATTTCTATTATTCCGCTTATCGTTGTTGTATTTATCAGAGACCTGACTAAACTAATCAGCCGCAGTTTCTATTACAGCTGGAGAAACTATTTTGAAGCAGCCGCATTTTTCTCCTTCGTTTGGCTGATTGCCTTATTAATTATTAGTAATAAACAGGCTAAAGCGCTTGAAAAAGAGAAAGAAAAAGCAAAAGAAAAGGAAAAGGAATATGAGATAACCGAAAAATTAAAGTTTCAGCTGGAAATTCAGGTGGCGGAAAGAACGGCATCTTTAACCTTACAAAAAGAAGAGCTGGAAAAAACCATCAGCGAATTAAAATCAACCCAAACGCAGTTGATCCATGCAGAAAAAATGGCCAGTTTGGGAGAGTTAACTGCAGGTATTGCACATGAAATACAAAACCCCTTAAACTTTGTCAACAATTTTTCGGAATTGAATACGGAGTTGATTGATGAATTGGAACAAGCTTTAGCCAATGGTCAACAAACGGAAGCACTATCTATTGCAAAAGATATCAGGGAAAACGAACAGAAAATAAACCACCATGGTAAGCGTGCAGATGGCATTGTAAAGGGCATGTTGCAGCATAGCAGAAGCAGTAACGGACAAAAAGAACCAACAGATATAAATGTTTTAGCAGATGAATATTTAAGGTTGGCATACCATGGTTTAAGGGCAAAGGATAAATCATTCAATGCCACGATGAAAACGGATTTTGACGAGAACATGGGTATGCTGAATATCATTACACAAGATATTGGACGGGTTATTTTAAACCTCATAACGAATGCATTTTATACAGTAGGCGAGAAAAAGAAAGAGGGCCTGCCAGATTATGAGCCAACGGTTTTTGTAAGTACTAAAAAAATGAATGGGCGCGTGGAAATTAAGGTGGCTGACAATGGCAATGGGATTCCGTCAAAAGTATTGGATAAGATCTTCCAGCCCTTCTTTACTACCAAACCCTCAGGTCAGGGAACTGGTTTGGGGTTGAGTTTGAGTTATGAAATCATCAAATCGCATGGAGGCGAACTAAAAGTAAATACCAAAGAAGGAGAAGGGTCTGAATTCATCATTACTTTAATCGGTTGATTCAATTGTAGTTTATGAAAATCATTATTAGCCATACATTAACCTGCTTATTTCTCAATTTATTTATTGTATCAATTAGTTTTTCCCAACAACCATCTGCTGGTATTTTTGGTTCTAAAAATATACTCAACCTTACCTTAAATGGCAACCTGCGAGATATGATGAATGATAGAGCAGATGAGCCTAAAGCCTACCCCATTTTCGTTTCCTATAAAAATGCTGACAGTGTTAGTAACCAATTAAGGGCAGAAGGTAAAACGCGAGGTCATTTTCGTAAGCTCAAAGAAAACTGTTACTACCCTCCCCTTTTAATCCGTTTCTTGAAAAATGATACCCTCCAAAAATCAATATTTAGTGAACATGAAAAATGCAAATTAGTGATGCCCTGCAAAGGCGATGAATATGTTGTGCGTGAATGGTTGGTTTACCAATTGTATAACCTGGTAACGCCCTTATCATTTGAGGCGAGACTGGTGAATCTTAGTTTGAATGACACAAAATCAAAAAAACTTGCTGCACCATTTTATGCCATACTGTTGGAAGATGAAAAGAAAATGTCGAAAAGAAACAAACTTATTTCCGTAGAAAGAAAAATAAAACCTGAGCAAACTGATACGGAGACCTTTCTGAAAATGGCTGTTTTTGAATACCTGATAGGCAATACTGATTGGTCGGTACAATATTTACAAAACATCAAACTGGTTGCAGCAGATTCAAATGCAGTAGCGCTAACCGTTCCCTATGATTTTGATCATTCAGGTATGGTAAATGCCCCCTATGCCTTCCCTGCCGAAGAATTGAAGATGAGCTCAGTAAGAGAAAGGCGCTACCGTGGCTATTGCATCACAGATCTAAAAAAATTTGATCAAACAATCACTTTATTTAACAATTTAAAAACGGATATCTATCATTTGTATACAAATTGCCCCTTCATTGATGAAAAATACAAGCAATCAACCCTTAAATATTTTGATGCATTCTATGCAATGATCAATACCCCTGCCAAACTTGCCAAAGAATTCGGTTATCCCTGCGATAAAAACGGAACGGGTAATGTGGTGATAAAGGGGTTGAAGGTGGATTAGGGCTGGATACTGGATACTGGATTAAATTGATTTTTGTTGGATAGGGTTTGTTTAAAATAAATTATTAACTCCTCTCATTTTTGAAGTAACAGTTGGTAAATTTTTTCTTGTGATCTGATGGGTTCTGCGTTATTTACTTTTCTGATTTGCTGCATTTGTTCATTGATGGTTACCGCTTTTACATTATCTGACAATTGAATGGCAAGCAGTTGCAATAACTCATTTTTGATCGCTTCGTCATATACCGGAAAACAAACTTCTATGCGGTGATACATACTGCGGTTCATCCAGTCGGCAGAGCCCATAAAAACTTTGGGTAATCCATTATTGTGAAAAACAAAAATCCTTCCATGCTCCAGAAAGCGGTCAACAATTCTGGTTACACTTATATTTTCACTCATCCCGGACACTCCTGGTACCAGGCAACAGATGCTTCTTACCAACAATTGAATTTTAACACCTGCCTGAGAAGCTTCGTATAATTTATTGATAAGCACCTGATCTTCCAGGCTATTTATCTTAATAGTAATGAAAGCTTCCTTTCCCTGTTTGGCAGCTTCTATCTCATTAGCCATTAATTGTAAAAACTTTTCCTGCATGTTAAACCGCGCAAGTAGCAAATGTTCAAAATAGGCTCCGGCAGATTTTTCGGGTTGCTTTCGGAAACCAAAAAACAGAAACAGCAGTTCTAATTCCCGAACAATACCCGCATTAGCAGTTAACAATATATGATCGGTATATAAAAGCGCAGTATTCTCATTAAAATTTCCTGTAGATAATAAGCCATATGCCTTTATCCTGCCATTTTCCTTTCTTTTAACCAATGCAACTTTTGCATGCACTTTCAAACCCGGAATACTGTAGATTATTTTTACGCCAGCTTCCTTCATCCTGGCTGCCCATTTCAGGTTATTGGCTTCATCAAATCTCGCTTTTAATTCCACAAATACGGTAACCGCTTTGCCATTTCTGGCAGCAGCAATCAAAGAATTTACCAGCATGGAATCTGCTGCCACCCTGTATATGGTAACATAGATTTCAGTTACCGTTTGATCTATCATTGCTTCCGAAAAAAATCGGGTAACTGGATAGTATGATTGATAAGGGGTATGAACCATCCAATCCTTTTCCGCCAGCAAATTAAAAATAGATCCTTCTTCATTTTTCAACTGTGTGGCATTGGGTATCCAGGCAGGATAAGAAAGTGCTTGTTTATTCTTAAGAGGCAGGGACCGTAGGTCTTTCAGGTTATGATAATTACCTCCCGATATAGCATTGGCATTTTTAAGGTTCAAATACTCTTTCACCCTATATAATAAACGCAAAGGGATGCCAGGCTGGTACAAAAACCTTGTTGCAAATCCTGCATCTCTTTTTTGTAATTGGCTCCCGATGGTTTCTGCAATATTTCCAACAAATTCATCATGTAAATCCAGTGAGGCATCTCTGGTAATTTTAAATGAATAAGTGGCTTTAACCTGGTATCCAATATAAATATGCTTCAAATTTTCTTTGATAATATCATCAAGAAATAAAATATACTGCATCCCTGATTTAGGCTCGTTAACACCAAAAAAGCGGGGAACCACATCAGTAGGAATATTTACTATTACTAATTTTTCTTGCTCATCTTTATCCGCAAGCACCACCAATATTTGTAGTTTATTATTCTCTACCAGAAAAACGGACTTAGCATTACCCAGCATTACCGGTTGTAAATAACCAACTACCTGTAAAAAGAAATAAGCTCTTACCTCTTCTTTGATAATGTCTGGTATGGGTTCATTATACAATAAATGGATATGGTTTTTCTTTAGTTCCGGCAACAGGCTTTCCGTTATAATAGCCCCCAGTTCTTTCATCTGACCGTATACTGTATCCTGTAAATTTTTTAACCTTTCTGTATAATCAACAGAACTAGCAGACGTAACCAGTTTTTGCAAGCTTAATAAGGTTGGTATGCGAACCCTGTAAAATTCATCAAGATTAGAGGAGTATATAGAAAGAAAATTAAACCTTTCTAGTAAGGGTACTGAAGTATCTGCCGCTTCCTGTAATACACGGTGGTTGAATCCCAGCCAACTGGCATCCCTATTAAAATAATGATTTTCAGGAAATGGCATGGAAAGGATTTAATTAAAACATGGCTGCAATGGCATAAGCCAAAACAGAAATAATGATACCGAACATAAAAATGGTATAGGAGATATTCAGGTATCGGTATTTTCTCCCTAACACTTTTCCCTGCCAAAAAATGTCTTTGGTTAAACTTGAATAAAGAAACTCTCTATCTGTTAGCATGGCTTGCATGGCTTCATCGTATTGCTTAAAATCCATGTTATAAAAACTACCAAAAAAAAGTAAGTTCACAGATTTATTGGTTACCTGCTCTTGTGTAAAAGTACCAGCAGTTAAACGGGGCCTTGTGGCCAGTATGGCGTAAATGATGGTAGAAACGTTAACCACCAGCAAAATAACAGTAGGCACTAAAAGGCTTCTATTTTCACCCAGTTTCTGAATAATTAAACCCAAAATAACCGAAATGATAATCGAGTTGACGGATATCATGATATGAGCCTTATTATCTGCCATTACGCTAATACGTACATTATTGGCAGAACTGATACGGAACATCATCTCACTACCCCTGATTGGTTTTTCTCTTTTTTTAATTTTTACAATCTGTTCATTTTCCGGCAATTCCTGTGATTCTTCATATAGCTGCTCAGTTGGCTCCTGCTGAACATTTAAGGAAGCCATTTGTTGTTTGTTGATCTTTTCTTCATGCCTACTTTGAATGACTTGTAAATTATCAGCCTTCGTTTTATCCAAAAGTAAATGACAATAATCTGTGTGGTATTGGTGTTTTTCCAATAATGCAATTGTTGCTAAACGCCAGGCATTCCCATCCATTTTTTCACCTGTCAAAGCTTCCCTTTCCTTACGCATCAGCTTATTCTTGGATCTGAATGAGGAAGTCCCCAAATAATAGGCATCAGCATCACAGAGTATTTTTTCTTCTAGTAAATGAGGCATTTCAGGGTTAGCCGTTGTAAGAATACAGCTTTTTACCGCATCCATATCATTTTCAGAAACGCCTATCAATTGCAAAATAGCGGAAGCCTTTTCTGCACTTTTTTCTAATGGTGTATTAATACCTGAGATAAAATAACCGGTATATAAAAATCCGGCTGCAGCATTAATTATAAAAAATGACCTATCATCCAGATGGTAATGATCTGCCATTCGTTTTACAATTCCCATCACGGATTTAGTTAATGACTGGTTATGATAAAACATTCTTGTATCTGTATGGTCTCGGTAAAAAACAGTAACCTGTTCTTCTACTTTTTGTAATAGATCCTGGTAACTCATGTAGATAAGCAGTTTAAGGTATGTTGGTTTATGATTTTCAATTATCCAATTGAATTATAAGTACAATGAATTGGAAAATCAACTGGCCAGATTTGAAAAAATATTATGCTGACCGCGTGAATTTAAGACTTTTTTTGGCATAGAAACCTTAATTTGAACAAAGAACTCCCCACCAATTTTCCTAATGCCATTGGCAATACACTTTATATTTAAGTATCTTTAAAAAAAATGCTTTATGCAAAAAAGATTTAGCCTTCTGGCTGCATTATTTCTAGTTACATTCCTTCAGGCTCAAACGGGCATACAAAGACCTAAACTGGTTGTAGGCATTGTGGTTGACCAGATGCGCTGGGACTATCTTTATCGTTATGCAGATAGGTATGCACCGAATGGAGGGTTCAAACGCTTGTTGAACCAGGGCTTTTCCTGCGAAAACACTTTAATCCCTTATACCCCAACAGTTACTGCTTGTGGTCATACTACTATATATACAGGGTCTGTACCTGCCATTCATGGCATCACCGGAAATAATTGGTATGATAACCAATTGAATAAAGACATCTATTGTGCACAGGATGATTCCGTTACATCAGTTGGAACAGCCAACGAGTTAGGAAAAATGAGTCCCAAAAACATGCTCGTTACCACCATATGTGATGAACTTAAACTGGCCACTAATTTTAAAAGTAAAGTAGTGGGCGTAGCTTTAAAAGACAGAGGAAGCATCCTGCCGGCAGGCCATAGTGCCAATGCAGCCTATTGGTATGATAGTAAAACGGGTAACTGGATTAGTTCCTCTTATTATATGACCGATTTGCCGCAATGGGCCAAGGACCTGAATAATAAAAAACTGGTTGACAAATATTATACAGCTGGATGGAATACACTTTACCCTACCAATACTTATACCCAAAGCACGGCTGATGATAAACCCTATGAGAACAAACCACTTGGACAAACCTTCCCTTATGACCTTCAAAGATTTATAGAAAAATCATATAGTACCATTTCTGTTACCCCACATGGAAATAGTTTCACTTTTGATATGGCAAAAGCAGCTTTGGAAGGTGAACAAATGGGTCAGGATGTAATAACAGATTTCCTGGCCATCAGTCTCTCTTCTCCGGATTATATCGGTCATACTTTTGGCCCTAACTCAATAGAAGCAGAAGACGGATTTTTAAGGCTGGACAAGGATCTGGGCGATTTTCTAAACCTATTAAATGAGAAAGTAGGTGAAGGCAAGTACCTGGTATTTTTATCTGCAGATCACGGTGCAGCGCATGTTCCTGGGTTTATGAAAGAAAATAAAATACCTGCAGGTAGTTTAAACAACAGCGCTTTATTAACAGAGATGAATAAAAAATTAAAAGAAATTTTTAAAGCAGATGATTTACTAATTGATATTAGTAATTTACAAGTGAGTCTGAACCATCCCGTCATAAACAGTTCCAACAAATTAAACGAGAAAGATATTCGCAAATGGGTTATTGACTTTCTTACCAAACAACCAGGTATAGAAAAAGCATTTGAACTCGATGCTATTTCAACCACAACACTGCCTGTTAAACAAAAAGAAATGATAAGCAATGGCTATTACCCAAGCCGTTGTGGCGATATTCAATTTATGTTAAAACCTCAATGGATGGAAGGTTTTGGAAATGGCGGCACTACTCATGGATCCTGGAATCCCTATGATGCGCATATTCCATTACTTTTTTATGGTTGGAATATCAAGCAGGGCAAAACAAATAGAGAAACTTATATGACAGATATAGCACCTACTATTGCAGCCTTACTACATATACAAATGCCCAATGGCAATATTGGTAAAGTGATTGAAGAAGTAATGAAATAAAGCATATTAGCCTTATCCTACTATACATTCAAATAAATATAAGCATATGACTATCATACGAAGTACCCTTTTGATTTTACTGGTTTCTATTAGTACTTGTATTTATGCACAACCTGCATTTGATAGTGTGAAATTTTTTCAGGAAGAAAAACCACTAGTATTTAAACTCACTACCGATATCAGCAACCTCATCAGTGGTAAGCAAAAAGATGTGAGTCAGAATGCCTTATTTACCTGCAAACTTCCTGATAGCTCAGAAATAAAAGAAAATATAATCATTACTGTAAGGGGGCATATGCGCAGATCTATTTGCAATATTCCACCAGTTAAACTCAATTTCAAAAAATCGCCCAGGCTTTCTTCGCTTAACAGTTTGAAACTGGTGACAGTTTGCAGGGGTGGTGCTTTTGATGGACAATTATTATTGAAGGAATACCTTGTTTATAAAATTTATAACCTCATCACCGAAAAAAGTTTTCGTGTAAGATTGGTAAATCTCACTTACGAAGACACAAAAGAAAAAAAGAAACCAATAATCTGGGATGCTTTCTTTGTGGAAGATGTTGATGCACTTGCCAAAAGAGAAAAAAGCAAAGAATTAAATAATATAAAAACAAGTTCTGAGTTAACGGATAGAAAACAGATGACATTGGTAAACCTTTTCGAATTTATGATTGGCAATACAGACTGGTCGGTGCCAAACACCCATAATATAAAATTATTGAAACCAAAAAAAGACAGTTTGCAAAGGCCCATACCGGTACCGTATGATTTTGATTATTCCGGCCTGGTAAATGCGGACTATGCCACCCCCGACCCAATCATGAATGTTGAATCTGTATTAACCCGCGTTTATCGTGGTTTTCCGCGTACAATGGAAGAATTACAGGAAGCAATAGTGGTTTTCAACAAACAAAAGGAAAACATTTATGCATTGATTAAAAACTTTACGCCGCTCAGCAGCAGGAATAAATCAGAAATGACAAGCTACCTGGATGACTTCTATAAAACCATCAATAAACCGAGTGATGTAAAGTATTATTTTATTGATAACGCAAGAACACAGTAAAATGCTTGCAAATATGGAATATGAATATTAAATTTAGAATATTCCTTATATTATAAAATCCAAAACGCATGAACCTGCTTAAAAAAAACTGCTTGTTAACTTTGTTGACATGTTTCTTTTCCTATTTACTAATGTTAAGCTGTAACACACAAGTTTCAAATGAAAACAGCATAGCTGTTGCTGAAACTTTAGCTTCAAAAGATACGATACATGGGAATAGAAAAGGGGGCAGTTCTCCTTCCAACTATCCCGATTTGCAACTAAAATTGAAACGATATCTTGGAGATTCAAATAATAACTTTCTACTTACCCAATTCAAAGATTCGGCAGGCAATTTGCAAACAACAAGACTTCAAGGTTTTGTTTTTACTGCAAAACAATTAAGCGATTTAATTAAAAAAAAGTATGGCAATAATGATATTACGCAGGTAGTTTTTTATTTGGGGGTAGATTCAACTGGTTTTACAATCAATGATAAAAGATATGGTAATATGAGACTATCCGCTATAGGCATGGACTCATTAGGAAATTTATTATATACTCCAGGAGGATCTTCAAGCGATT
>CALRUV010000104.1:0-12052 GCA_943371455.1 Chitinophaga pinensis
ACGCATACTATAACGCTTTTTTTGCCGATGACCACCGCTCTTCTTGAGGATTTTCTTTAAAAGCTTAATAGTATCCAGCATATAATCACCTTTGTTAAGCATAACACACTCAGCTTTCGCAGCATGTGCAGCATCTGTAACTTCACTACGGGTAGCTATGCCCGATTTACTAAAAGATTCAAGCACTTGTGTTGCCCAAATAACCGGCGCATGGGCAGCTTCACATATCCATAATATCTCATCCTGAATTTCACTCAATCTTTCAAAGCCTATTTCAACAGCCAGGTCTCCTCTTGCTATCATCACTCCATAAGATTCATCTTTCATAGCTTCAAGCAACATAGAAGGTAAATTAATAACGGCATCGGGTGTTTCTATCTTTAAGATTAGCTTGGGCTTTTCTTTATACTTATTAAATACTTTTCTAATTAATTTAAAATCAGTTGTGTTTCGCAAAAAACTGCACCCAACCAGGTTGGCATTTTTGGCAATAAAAGGAATTGTTTTTAAATCAGATTGGGTAAGTGCTGGCAGACTAATATGGGTGTCTGGTAGGTTTAATCCTTTTTCTTTTTTAATAATTGGTTTTTTTGAGGAAATCCTTGTAATCTTCAAAAAATGTTTGTCATTTTTATTTATTACTACCCCTTCAAATTTTCCATCATCTATGATGATTCTTTCCCCTTCTTTTAGATTGGTAAAAACGCCCGTTTCATAACAGGCAATTGCAATTTCATCCTGTGTTACTTCTTCACCAGTCTCCACTAATAAAATTTCCATACCAACAGCCACTTGTAGTTTGCCTTCTTCCTTTCCTTTACCGGGTAAATCAACACGCATTTTAGGACCAGCAATATCCATGTAAATCTTGCAGGGTCGTCCACTTTTTTCCGCTGCAGAACGAACAGCTTGTATTAATGCTAACCAGTTTTTTTCATCTCCATGTGCACAATTAATACGGGCTACATTCATACCGGCTTCTATCAATTTCTTAATAATAGGTAGATTGCTCTCAAAGGATGTGTCAAGTGTAACCATTATGTGCGGAATGGAAGGGTCTTTTTTAAAGCCAAACAGATCAGTAGTAACCCTGTTTAATTCGCTTTGTGCACTATAAAAATCGAAATGCGAAATTTCTTTATCTTTAATGGTGGCGCCCAGTCTTTGCCTGACTGATTGTACTTGTTTTAATATATGGCTTTCTGAACTTGCCAGGCTTGACAATCCAGCCTGATGCAAGTTATCCTGTAATAAGCGTATATCCTCATTTCTTAAAGCAAGGTATTGGATAAGATTTGTGGCACTTTTTTGTTGTAAAATATGTAGGGTAGAAATAAGCTTTTTATGATTTAAGCTTGCACTGGTAAGTTTCTTTTCGAGCAACTGCAAATCCTGTTGAAGTATTTTTAGGCTTTCCATGATATCCTTAGTTAAACGTAAATTTAATTAAAAGCGTTTGTGATAAATTGTGATTTTTAACATATGAATCTTAGATGATTTATTGTAATATATTTATTTGTATTCGTTTTATCTGCTAACTTTTTGGTGCATGTCTTAGAAACTTTTTTAGAAGTACTGTTTACTGATTAAGGATGGAGAATCGAAAAACCATAGCTTGGTTTGTTCAAAAATTAAAATAGAATTGCAAAAATTGTAACATGCACTTCAGCATCTTTTTTGCAAATACCTAGTTAGCAGTTCGGTGATTTCAACACTTACATTTGTCCCTTGTAATTTGGGTCAAAATCAACCATCCATTCAATGCCGTATTTGTCTCTAAACATGCCAAAATAGGAACCCCAGGGACTATCGGCAATAGGCATTTCAATATTTCCACCTACCGATAGTCCATTGAACAATTTGTCGGCTTCTTCTTTGCTTTCTGCACTTATGACTATTTTGCTTCTGTTTTCATTTTCGTTTGTTCGTCCAAGTATTTCAGGTACATCATTAGCCATTAAGATACTTTTACCAATCGGCAATGCAATGTGCATTATTTTATTTGCTTCATTTTCTGCAACTGGAAATTCAGCACTGGCCAAGTCTTTGAAACGCATAATTTTTGCAAATTCACCACCAAATACTGATTTGTAAAAGTTGAAAGCATCTTCAGCATTGCCGTTAAAATTGATGTGGGGATTGATATTTGCCATATTATTATTCTTTTAGTATTGGAAATTAGTAATTTATCTTCAGGTTTTGAAGAAGCATAAAGCTAAATTGAATAGTTGAAACACCTGTTCCGTCCGTCCCCATTAGAAAAACCCCATGTGACCCGTCCTGATTTTAGATGACCTTGTTAGCTGCTGGGTACACGCATTTCGTCAGCCGTCATACTGCCAATGCAATGTTGGGCGAAGGCTATTCGCCAGATCTTTTCAATATTAATGCTTCCAACTGTTCTGTAATTCTGAAATTTATCGACTTGATTTTAGTCAATATGGGTTTGATAGAAGGAATGATGCCTGCAAGTATTGCATCGACAATTACGCCAATGGTTCCAATAATTGTAAGGCCGAGTTGATTTGCAAATTTTCTTCCTTTAAGATCGTCAATAATCAGTAAGCAATCATCTAATTCTATTGCCAAGGCTATAGCACTTGCTTCACCTTTGTCTACAGATGCTTCAATAATTAATTGATAATTATTGTCTGATGGCTGCTTTATTTGAACCCAAGAAGGAAGTGGTTGTCCAAATTCACTTGCAACCTCAGTCGTAGTAATTATTGTCCCGAATAATTTATTTAAAATTTCAAGCTCGCCGATTTTGTCTAACAAGATTAAACAACTGGTGTCAGAGATGATAGCTTTGTGCATTAAGAATCTCTTTATCTAATTCTGTTTCGGAATAATTAAAAACTGAAACTTCATAGTTAGCAAGAAGTTCCATGAAAGTGCGTTTCGTATACCCTGCAAGCTCAGCAGCTTGTCCTAACGACAAAGAACCCTTTTCATATAATTTAGCTGCGAAGAGAGTCTGAGCTTCTTTTTCATCTAAGTTATCAGGTACCTGGAGAGTTAAAGTCTTCATATCTCAAATCTACTAAGAATTGTCAAGCTTTCAAATTTTTGAGTGTCCGCGGCTTTCGCCCAACGTTTCGGGTATTGTCGAAGGTGGGGATTTTTAGCACCGAACTTTAATAGAAAAACCAACGTTCAAATATAGAAAAAATTGAATAGAATTCCTTCAGCCCCACTTTTGGCAATACCTTGTTAGCGGTTCGTTGTTCATCTCGGTCAGGTTGTTTTTATACAAGTTGGCCTATGAAAAACAGGAAAATTTAATGAGTTTGCTACAAAGCATAATTGATTTGCTTTCTTGTGAAGTTCATTCGCTTTTTCTGACATAGAAATATCTGTTATGGAAACTATTGGGTTTAAAGTTATTTCTGTAAACCTTCCACCGCCGTTTGCAGTTTCAACCATTATCCCTGTTGCATTGTCAATATAATCTGTTACAATAATACCTTCCACAGCACATAAATGCAAATACCACAGCATATGACAAGATGAAATAGATGCTAATAACAAGTCTTCTGGATTATGTTTTGTTTTGTCGCCGCGAAATGCTGGGTCAGAGGAACCCAAAATTTCAATTTTATTTACAACAAAAATAGAATGGCTTCTATCAAATTCTTTATAATTAGAAGTTCCTGTTCCAGTGTTGCCCGTCCACTTAACTGTCAAGTTGTAATTATGCTGACCGTTCATAAAATTATTTTTTAATTTGTTAACTCCACCATTCTTTAATCCATTCTTCCGATACTTTTTTACCTTTTTCATAGTTGTCAACAACAACAATCAATTGATTAGAATGGTCGCTGTATTGTACTAAAATATTTACATCAGCGTCTGCCATTCGTCTGCAAAACATTCCTAACTGTCCTGCAACGTCTTGACGCAGTTTTTGAATAATCACATCGTTTATTTTCACGACTTTAATTTCAACATTTGCTAATTCTTCTTTAGCTCTCTCTGCTTCTTCCACTAAGAAATGAGCAATTGATGTTTCTCCGTTTTGAAATACTCCGCCTCCTTCAAGGCTGATTTTATTTTTGCCTAATGTTTCGCCCATTAATGCCAACGTACCTGGCTTGTTTTCTAATAAAATTTCTATGTCTTGCATATTTCTTATTTTTTGTTTGTGCAAAGGAAATACAATTATTACTTTTACATTTCATTTAAGATTGAACTATGAATGTAGAAGATAAATTTGTTTCAATTTCAGCTTTAATGTGTGAACCTACAAGGGCAAGAATGCTTTGGAATTTGCTTGATGGTAGAGCATATACTGCAAGTGAGCTGTCTATCGTTGCAGATACTTCGCCAACTTCTGCAAGTAATCATTTGTCAAAATTACTTGAAGCAGAAATAGTTAAAGTTGAAATTCAAGGGCGACATAGGTATTACTCACTTTCAAATTCGGAAGTTGCTTATGCTGTTGAAGGGTTGGCAAATCTTGCAAACAATAGTGATAAAAAAATTATAAAGAAAGAACCTGATAAGAATGGTATAAAATATTGTAGAACTTGTTATGACCATTTAGCAGGTTTTGTTGGTGTTAAAATTGTTGAAACATTAGAAACAAAAGGCTATTTAATAAAGTCAAAGAACGTCTATTTAGTTTCTGAAAAAGGATGGGAATGGTTTCATTTTTTTAATATATCAAAAGAACACTTTAATTATAATCGTCGCCCTTTAACTCGACAATGTCTTGATTGGTCTGAACGTCGTCCACACTTAGCTGGTCAGCTTGGTGCAGAATTTTTAAACAAAATGCTTGAAAGAAAATGGTTTAAAAAAGTTGAATTTTCAAGAGAATTAGTCGCAACCTCAAAAGGTCGTCAAGAACTTTATGAGTTGTTGGGTGTCGCTCTACAATGACCGCTAACGTTTTCGGGCTTGCCGAAGTGGGAGTCATAGATATTCGTCCGCCTCGGCTAACTGAAGCTAAATTAATAACGACAAGCTAGATATGAAGCCAAATTGAAAAATTAAAAGATGAAACACGGCTTTCTTCCGCCACCATATTGGCAAACCCCATGTTAGCGGTTCGCTGTTTTTCCTATTACTCTTAAGTAATATATTTATTTCTTAACCCAAGTCAATGAGATTGGAAATCAGGACTTATACTTTTGTGCCTTTAAATAATTAAAGAAAAGAATATGAAAGCAATAGTTTATACCCAATATGGTTCTCCAGAGGTTCTCCAACTCAAAGAAGTAGCAAAACCAACAGCAAAGGACAATGAAATTCTATTACGAATTAAAGCTACAGCAGTCAATTCGGGTGAAGTCCGACTTAGAAAAGCAGACCCATTTGCTGTTCGTTTTTTATTTGGTCTAACAAAGCCTAAAATAAATACTTTGGGTGTTGTTTTTTCAGGAGAGGTTGAAAGTACAGGTAAAAATGTTACACTTTTCAAAATCGGAGAAGAAGTCTTTGGCCATACAGATATGAGTTTTGGAACTTATGCAGAATATAAATGTCTGCCTCAAAATGGTTCATTGGCATTAAAACCTGCTAACATTTCCCATAAAGAAGCTGCAGTTATTCCTTTTGGGGGAACTACAGCATTACACTTTATCAAAAAGGCAAACATAAAGCAAGGGCAAAAAGTACTTATTATAGGGGCATCTGGTGCTGTGGGTAGTGCTGCCATACAGTTAGCAAAATATTTTGGTGGGATTGTTACAGGTGTTTGCAGCACTGGAAATGTTGCACTTGTAAAATCTCTTGGAGCAGACGAGGTTATAGACTATACAAACGAGGATTTTACAAAAAATGGTGTAACCTACGATGTGATTTTTGATACAGTAAAAACGATTTCGATTTCCCGTTCTTTAAAATCATTGAATAAAAAAGGAACACTGATTTTAAGTGCAGGAATGGTAAAAGAGATGCTTCAGGGATTATGGATTTCAAAAACAACCAACATAAAAGTATTGTCAGGTTTAATAAAACATAACGCAGAAGACATCATTTTTCTCAAAAACCTAATTGAGACCGGTAGATTGAAACCTGTTATTGACCGAACTTATACCTTAGCGCAAGTGGCAGAAGCACATGCTTATGTTGAAAAAGGACATAAGAAAGGAAACGTTGCAATAGAAATTGAAAATTAATAAAATGAAATATAAGCGCAATGACAATATTTTTAAATTCAGATAGAAAAATTAAAAACATTTGGTGGGTTGCCCTATTTTTTTTAATTCTCTCCTGCTTCCTATTTCCGCTGATTATTTTAGCAGATCACTTTTCTTTTCAGATTACAATGGTACATCAGGTTGTACTAATTTCTGTTGTTTCAATTATTTGTCAACTGCTAAGGCGTAAACCAGTAGCTGATTTAACAGGTAAGATAAATTTTACTTGGTTGAAAGAACTTTTTATAGGGCTAATTATTGGTGCTGCACTAATGATTTTACCAGTTTTGTTATTAACTATTTTTGGGTATATCCATTGGCAGGTAAATACTTTTTCTTTTTCCACTATTCTATCAGGCTTTTCAATATTTCTGTTAGTTGCCATTGCCGAAGAGTTATTGTTCAGAGGTTTTATTTTTCAGCGATTGATACAGGCTTTTGGAAAATGGCCAGCTCAACTAATCGTAGCCTCACTTTTTTTGTTAACACATATCAATAATCCTGGAATGTCGGGAACAGTAAAAGTATTTGCATCGGTCAATATTTTTATTGCTTCAATAATGTTTGGTATTGCCTTTATAAAAACTAAAAGTTTAGCAATGCCTTTGGGGCTGCATTTTATGGCAAATTTTGTGCAGGGAACTGTTCTTGGCTTTGGCGTTAGTGGAGACAAAGACCCAAGTTTATTAAAACCTGTATTTGATACTGCCCCAATATGGCTTAGTGGCGGTGCTTTTGGAATAGAGGCAAGCATTGGGGGATTATTTTTTGTAACCCTTATTACTATTTCGCTTTTTTATTGGTATCCTTCAAAAGGTAAAGCCACAGTTGGTCAACAGAAGTCCCAACTTATTTAAAGAAAAATGCTAAGTTTTAGTGATAGTACCATTTGATGCAATTCTTTTTCTAATCCGGCTTAAAGATTCTGGTTTTACGCCTATATAACTTGCGATTTGGTATTGGGGAATTTTTTGAAACAAATCGGGTCTTGATTGTAATAATTTCAAATAACGTTGTTCTGGAGTGTCAGTAGTGTATGAGGACATAATTTCTTGTTGCTCTGCAAATACCTTTTCCATTACTTTTCTTGAAATTGTTTCAAATTTTGGAAATCTTTTGTACAGGCTCTCTGCTTTTTCACTATTGCCAACTACCAAAGCACTATCCATGCAGCAATCTATGTAGTGATTAGATGGAGCAGCCTGATTAAAACTATTCATAGAAATCACCCATTGCTCTTCAGTAAAAAAGTTGTTGGTTTTTTCATCTCCGTCAACTAAATAAAATTGTCGCACACAACCTTCTAAAACGAAGTAAACTTCTGTAGAAGTTTGTCCTTCTTTTAGCAGAACTGTCCCTTTTTTATAATGCCTTATGCTCATGGTTTCTACTATAGCTCTAATCTCTTCGTCTGAAAGAGGCATGATTCTTTGAAAATATTTAAGGAGCTTTTCGTTCATTTTTTTTGTTAGGTTGAGGCGTCCGGTACAATGACCGCTAACGTCTCAGACTTTGTGCATTTTGGATAATTTTTGATCCTACTGTGGGCTTGGCCACTATAGACGCGATAAGCCAAAGCCAAATTACTAAAGTTGATTAGCAATACCAAAAGTTGCAAGGCCAAAGGAGGAAGCCCAAATTGCGCAAAGCCTTATGTTGTAGACTGTGTAAGTTAGCCTTGAAGTTTATTTAACTGTTCGATCATTTTAGGAAGAAATGTCTCTTTTATTACCCAAACAATAGAATAATCTATTCCAAAATAGTCATGAACTATTCTGTTTCTGAAGCCTCATATTTTATGCCAGTCAATTTCTGAGTGCGTCTCTTTAAAATCTTCGGGTAATCTGTTTGCCGCTTCTCCTATAATTTCAAAATTTCTGATTACAGCATCTACTGTTTTTGAGTCTGCTGAAAATAGCTCCAGAGTCAAGCCAAGAGTATAATCAAGAATTTTTTGTCCACTGTCAAGGATATCGTCAATTAGAAGGTCTGTGGATCTTTTAGACATAAATGATATCGGATTCTATGGCTTGATAATATTTCTGCTTGATTCCGTTTCTCGATACAAGATCTATTTTTCTTTTAATCTTCTGTTCGAGATAATCAGCCAAATCAATGAATTCTATTCCGATTGGCTTAGAAAAATCTACAATAATATCGATGTCGCTTGTGGTTGGTGAAAAATCATTGCGCACAACTGATCCAAAAAGGCCAATAGAGATGATAGAATACTTTTCCACTAGCTCTGGTTTGAGTCTAAGCAGCAAATCTTTTATGGATTCCAACTGTGTCATACTTCAAAGATACGAAACCTGATAATACATAGCCCATAACGTCCGGGGCTTTGCGCAGTTTGGATATTCTGTGATCCTACTCTGGCTTGGCCACTAAAGACGCGATTAGCTAAAGCCAAATTACTGAAGTTGATTTGAAAAACAAAAGCCGATGGGCCATTGCAGATAGCCCAACTTGTGCAAAGCCTTTTGTTGTGCGCAGCCTTAGTAAATAGTTTTTACTGCTTTTCGAATTGAATTAGCATCTTTAAACTTATTCTTATGGTATTTAATACAAGTATCCCTTTCAAAGAAGCTGAATTTGGCACTAAAACTTTTTACAGGAATTAACTCTTGTGAAGATGTCAATAAAATGGCATTATCATAAAAATATGTATCTGATGTTTAGTGTTAAGTTGATTTTGTAGCGCCATATTTATTGACCTTAAAATAAAAAACTGACAAGGATATTACTCCCTGTCAGTTTTTTAAAATCGACCGCTTCGCGGTATTTTTTTAATAGTTTAATTGCTAGATGTTTAAAAATACCGAACTGGACAAATAGCCAATTCGCTGGAAGGCTTATTGGAGTTTGTCTGAATACCATCTGAAAAAGATTGGGACCACGCAGAATAAGAATTGATTTCCGAGGAACTCCAATAGTAATCATCAGTAAAACCGCCAATCGCCTCTCTATTTTCATAAAGTTTGTTCAACTCATCTTTACTGGGTAAATGCCAATCTTCATATGACCTGATTTCTTCATATGCAAATAAATTATAACATAATAATGCAGCATAGGGTCCATATAGTGGCGAATAAACTATACCCAAAACGGCTACAATACGATCTGTATTATCCTGCCCTGTACCCAAAGCTGTTCCTTTTGCTCCTGTAAGAGATAAAAGTCTTCTACCGTACCCCCATGCACCATAAGATATTGAATTGTTAGCAGCTATAATGCCGTGGGTTTCATTTGCCACATAGCCCGGGTCGCCTGGTTGGAAGATGTAGGCAATCACACCGCCTTGATAATTGGCTCCAATAACTAAACAACCCTCATCAGTCTGCCCATTGCAATTATCATCAATTCCATTGCTACAGATTTCTTTAACGCCAGGGTTGATATTCGCATTATTATCATCACAATCATTCTGACTTCCAAATCCACAAGGGTTCACTTTTGTATAACCGTCATCGTCTGCATCGGGAACTATATCACCGTGTGCTAAATGTGCTGCTAATGCATCTACACTGATATTAATTGATGTATAGGAAAAATTTCCTGTTTTGTGGCAAACATCAATTTTACTTCGTTTTTCATTTGCGAAACCAGTGGTTGATTTTTTGGTGGCTGCACTAACCATATCTTTTGATGCAATTTTATCAATGTCTTGTTTTTGGCAAGAAGTAAGTATTATGATTACCAAAAAGGGTAGTAGTATTTTTTTCATGATATTTTATTTTGGCAAATTTTTTATAAAAAATTGACATTTGAAAGCTAATAAAAATAAAGCGTATAATTTTAACTTTTTCTCATTATCTGAGTTTATGCATATAAAACATTAAGCATATGACATTCATATGTATATTATAATTCTATTTAAAACTTTGATTATTCATCATTTTTCATCACTCTAAACCTATTTCTGATAAATTCTGTATCGTTCGAAACAAAAGAGGAAGCTGGTACAAACTTGCCTGAAATACAAACATCTTGGTAGCTTGAACAGAAGCCGATGTGAGATTTTAAATAGGATAGACTTCTTACCTGTGCAGCCATTTGATCGTAGCTTTTCTTTGGTAAATGTAAAAAACTTGGATATTAAGGTACTGAATTTTTTAGTGTCTCATTTATCAAAGATAAAATATTTCGATTTTTGAAAGCTTCAATCTAAATTGTCTTTCTAGATGTTTCCTATTATAGGAATTGAGAAAAAATAAATCTAAAATCGATCACAAAGTAATATTTGGTTTTACATCCCATCTATTAATTGTATCCAAGCCACAACTCAAAGAAAAAGCTTTATTGCTTGTTGGCCATAAGAGCATGTTAAATATTTTGAATCATCGCAAACAATCAATTTCAGGTTATCGTAATTATGGAAACTCCTTCTAACAGAGATATTTAGCCTAGACATTATATCAAGTGTTTTGGATTTTAATATGTCAATTTAATTAATTGGTTTGAATATCTTAGGTAATGTGTTCAGCTAAATATAAGAATGAAAATAAAAATGTTGAAAATATTTTTTTGCTTATTTATAAACAATGTATAGAAGGTTGCGCGTAACGGGCAGGGCTTTGCGCAGTTTGGATAATTGGTGATCCTACTGCTGGCTTGGCCACTATAGACGCGATTAGCTAAAGCCAAATTACTGAAGTTGATTAGCAATACCAAAAGATGATGGGCCAAAAGCGGAAGCCCAAATTGTGCAAAGCCTTTTGTTAGCAGAAGTGCGTTTTTTAGTACGCTTGAATTAAAACCTCTGTAGGTATATTGAGGCTTTCATGAATTTGTCTGATCATTTCGAGGGATAACTTTCGTTTACGATTAAGAATTTCGCTAGCTCTGCTTTTTAGTCCAACCACATTTGCTAAATCGGTTTGGTTGTAACCTAGTTGTTCCATTCGAAATTTAATTGCTTCAACCGGGTCAGGGAAGCCTATAGGAAATTTCTCTTTTTCATAATTGTCAATTAACATGCTCAATATTTCTAACTCGTCACCCTTTTGAGTTCCCTTTTTTGCATCAAAAATTATCTCAAGCCTTTCAAGTGCTTGCTCGTAATCTTTTTTTGTCTTAATTGGCTTAATGTTCATTTTAAATTGTTTTAGCATTTACTTTATCATACTCAGCATGTGTTCCAATAAATCGAATCCAAACCATTTGATAGTCGTAATTGATTTTAACGATTAGCCTATAATGATTCCCTTTAATGTTAAAAACCACTCTATTGTCTGCCAAAAAACTTGCACTCGGATAGTCAATTTTGATTTTAGACGGACCACTCCATTCAGCATTTGAAGTTTCCTGGTACCATGATTTCAGTTGTTGTTCACTATCAGGATGCTCCTCCCAAAAATCTCGTAAAGTTTTTTTAGCAATTATTCTCAACAGATTAAAGTTTGAGCAAAAATAAGGAAAGTTCCCGAAATGGGAAACTTTATTTTAAACTCATAAAAGTGTAGAGTGCATGTGTTAGCATTTCTGCTAACGTCCAGGGCTTTGCGCAGTTTGGATATTCTGTGATCCTACTGCTTGCTTGGCCACTACTGACGCGATTAGTTAAAGCCAAATTACTACAGTTGATTAGCAATACCAAAAGATGATGGGCTAAAAGCGGAAGCCCAAATTGCGCAAAGCCTTTTGTTGTGGACTGTGTAAGTTAGCCTTGAAGTTTATTTAACTGTTCGATCATTTTAGGAAGAAATGTCTCTTTTATTACCCAAACAATAGAATAATCTATTCCAAAATAGTCATGAACTATTCTGTTTCTGAAGCCTCGTATTTTATGCCAGTCAATGTCTGAGTGCGTCTCCTTAAAATCTTCGGGTAATCTGTTTGCCGCTTCTCCTATAATTTCAAAATTTCTGATTACAGCATCTACTGTTTTTGAGTCAGCTGAAAAT
>CALRUV010000105.1:0-12037 GCA_943371455.1 Chitinophaga pinensis
GCCCTTATCGGCATTTATTCTGGCTGGTAACTTTTCGATTTTTGCAATGGGTAGATTTACCCATTTTGGTTTTCGAGCTATCATCCAACTGCTTCCATAATAGAATAAAACAAACAATAAAATAGAACCTGCCATATCCGCCAATGTTACTGTGATCATTACAAATGGAATGAACAGGTGCTGGCTATGACTGATGAATCCAAAATATAATAAGACCATTTCATTAGGCAGTCCTGGCAAACCTAACTCGTGTAATAAAACAATTAAAAAAATGGCTATATATCCATAACTCACCACATAGTTCATCAGAATATCTGGCATGGTTAAGCTATTTGTTTAGAGCAGGTTTTAATTTTACTGCAATGGCTGGTTCAACTGTTTTTGATAGTGACATCGGAGGTGCAACCGTATGATCATCTGAACGGAAATTTTCATCCACCAGGTATGAAACTGTAGATGCTATTTGTTTTTGAAAGATCTTATCCCTTCCTTTCAATTCCCCATCAGGCGCTATTCCCGGACCAATCATTGCCATCCATATTTCGCCTGAGCCTTTAACCCAAAACCCGTGACCTGACCAGTTATTTTTTTTGCTGCCCCTGCCATGATCAGTTGTAATAATGAAAGTTGTATTGTTTTTATAAAAGGGATCTGTTTGAACATAGTACCACAACTCTGCTATAAGCTGGTCTACCTGGTGTGCTTTGTGTAAATACTGATCATACTTACCCTGATGTGCAAATTCATCTGTTTCGCCTAACCCAAGGAATACTACTTTAGGGTGTTTTGCTTCAATATAATTTCTCGCACTGGCATAGGTTAGCAGGTCATAACGGGTATGCCCCTTGTTGGGCACATTTTTCTGCACTTCATTGATCAAAATGTTTAAGGTATCGTCTCCTTCTTCCAGCATTTCATAGCCGCTATTTACCGGTATCTGGCTTTGCTTCTCATTTAAAATATAGGGCATCACGTTCCAGGAACTGAATGCGGCAACCTTGCCAGCATATGTTTCTGTATTATTCAGATACTCGAGAATATTGGTGTTTCTGTTATTGATGGTGAGATTGGGAATGAATCTTTTATCAGCATAGCCAGTTAAAATTTCATTGTAGCCAGGATAAGAGATCTTATAAAGATTAGATACGTTCACTTCATTACCATAAGCCCTGTTACCAGATAATCTTCCTTTTTCTGCAATCACATTCCAAAAAAATGGTAAGAGTTTTTTTCTTCTTTCGGTCAGATCTTCACTCCAGTATTGCTGTCTGATAAGTGCCGTATCCTGCACAAAGGAAGTATCCTTCATCAATAGTGAGTCTGCTCCGCCAAATACTTCCTGCCAGCGGAATCCGTCTGTTGTGATGATAAAAACATTGTGGGGTTTTGATTCCTTTTGCGCAGTTGCTGCTACATGAGCAAGCAATAAAAAAGTGGCAACCAAAATTGATTTCATTACCAGAGGTTTCACAAAGGAACTTTTGTAATGTAACCTTGCAGTAAAGAACTTATTAAATTAATGTTATGTAAAATAAAATGATATACACAATGTTAGTAAAGAGAAAACTGTGATTTACCAAAGGAGCAATTATCCACAAAAAAACTAGACCGCTTCATTTAATTGCGTTTTCTTGGCTAACTGTATCTGACGGATCAATTTTTTTATTTGAATTTCATATACTTCATATTCGCCAATCAAACGATGCAGCTCATTGAAGGATGATTTATAGGAATGGAATATTTTCTCTAATTCCTGGTGCTTGTTATGGAGTTCACACAGTAATGTATTCGGAGCTAATTCTAATTCAGATTTATGTATCAGGATGCTTTCTGTGAGGTTATGGAGTGATATATGCGAAGCCTGACTGATAAAGGATTTTCGTTTCATGTTCTAACTAATTTCATTGGCAGGTAAATAGCCAATAACTTACTTTTTCTTATTGAATTGTGAACTGTCAAAAGCGTAATGTGTACCATTGGTATAATCGTAGCGACTCCTAACCAGAAAAAGACTGAATGGCAGAATCTTTTTCAATACCCGTTTGGTTTTATCCGGGTAAGTAAGATTGATTTCGTTATTGTTTGCACGCTGAAACACATATTTCAGGGAATCATTAGCTGCTACCTTCCAAACAGCTCTTGCTGAACTTGCATTATCCAGATAAAGATCCTGGTTATTAAAACGCCAGGTAATTTTATCATCCTGTATCAGAATAGTTGATTTTTGCACATCAGCAGAATCACCTTTACGTAAAACGTATTCATAGGTGTTAACTGCAAAATCGCCCAACCTGCTGAAATAGAAATAGGAACTATCTTTTGAGCTATTTGCCAAAAGCCAATTGTCATTGGTAAATACAGCTTCCAAAGCCTTTAAATCGTACAGAAAAGAAGTAGCATTGCGCTTTTCTATTACAGTTTCTGTCGTATCTACCAATTCGGATTCTTCCTTTTCGGCTTCCTTATTTTGCGATTGGCAGGCGCAAATGAAAAAGAGGCTAACAATCAAAAAGAAATGGGTAAACTTAAACATAGTATAGCATTTAACGAGATATCCTATTTATTAAAAAAGCCGCCTGATACAGGCGGCTTTTTTATAAATCTAAAGAATTATTTGAAAGAAGTCCATGTTTTCCACCAAGAATCACCAACAGCACAAGCTCCTCTATAAGTTACCACAGTAAAATCTGCTTTACCGTTAGTAGAAGTTTTTAATTTAGCGTTTGCGAATTCAGCACCAGTAGCAACTACTGAAGTTGCAGATGCTGGGTTAAAATCAGGCGCAGCATATGCAAATGGCTTAGTTACACCAGCAGCAGCATTATCAGCTAACAATGTGTTTGCAAAAGAAGGCGTATTTACCCAAGCTGTAATAGTAGCTTTTGTAGCACCAGTGGCAGCAGATCCACTTGCAGCTGCATAAGATACGGCTGTAGCTACATCACCTGCAATAATATTGTTTGCAAAATTTAATCCGCCAGCAGGTGCCAGGCTTTTATCCGTTGGCGTTCCTTTACTGGCATCAATTAATAAACCAGAAAGTGAACCACCACTCCAACCTAGGAATACAGAGTTGAAGATACTAACTTCACTATTACGACGAATTTGCGCACCAGCTAAAAACAGACTATTTCCTTTAGAAGCAGCTGTTTCTCTTGGTCCAACAAGTGTCATATTACTGAAAACGCTGCTTGTTCTTACAGGAACAATAGCTACTGGATTATTAGGACTAACAGGAATAGATTGCAGGAATGTTTTTCTGTCAGAACCATTGGCATCATTATCAGTTTCAAAAGCTTCACTCTTAGAGATATCAGCAATAGAAGAATCGCGTACAGAAATACCAAATTGAACTTTTCCGTCAAATCCATTATCCATATCAAAATCATCATCCAAAGTACGGAAAGAGATCAGGTGCTTTGCATTTACAGAACCACCAAACCACTCAAACGAATCATCATTGGCAAAAGATACCTGTACATAATCAATTACAGTTTGGTTACCAACACCACCTAAGGTTAAACCGTTGATTTCTTTGTCTGGTAAAAATGCGTATCCTGCATATTCGATACGAACATAACGCAGGATTCCGCTATTATCAGCATAGTTAGAAGAAGCACCTAAACCATACAAACCTAAACCATCACTATTGTTGATACCACCTTCAATTTCACCAACACCATCAACACCGTTAAATGCTGAGTTATTAGGAGCATTACCTAAAATTACTAATCCAGCCCAGTCACCACGTTGTGGTGTTGCAGCTTCTGAAGTAAATACGATGGGCTTATCAGCTGTTCCATCTGCATTGATTCTAGCACCACGGGTGATGATCAAACAACCATTTTTACCATTTTCACCAACAATTTTGGTTCCTGGCTCAATCGTTAAGATGGCACCACTGGTAACATAAACCAGACCACGAAGCTTATAGGTAAAACCAGCTTTCAGGGTAAGGTTGGTAATAATTCTACCTTCCAGAATGGTATTTTCTGTAGGGGTAGTAGTTGGTGGGGTAACAACTGTGGTGGTAGTACCACCATCCACTTCAATTTTACGACAACTGCTTGCTATCAAACCTACCGACGCAATCAGAAAGAGAAACTTTTTCATATTCGTGTTTGTTTTTATTATTGTTTATTTATTTGATATTATAAGAGAAGGAAATACTTACATTGGTACCATACCTGCGCGCAATAGCCATAGCATCAGAATTATTATTATCGAACTTACCATTGTTGTTCAGGTCATGATAATAATAAGCCATTTGATTTAGCAGATCACTTACATTCAATTTCAATTCGCCTTTTTTCTTTAAGATCTTTTTCGCAATCTGGAAGTCCACCAATGCACGGGGATTTTCCCAAACCGGCGGAAAATCAGAATTACCTACATAAAGAATACGACGACCAATTTGGTTAAATAATAAAGTAGTGTTCAGTCCAATTTTTTCGATATCGTATTGCAATGTTGCGTTGGCAATATAAGGGCTCTGCCCCTGCATAGGTCTGTCAAGATTAGTACCTGCACTGGTTACCCTGTTATAGATGTAAGAGAAATTACCCTGTAAGGTAAAATTCCTCAAACCATCTGCCAATACATCCAGCTTCTTTCTGAATTCCATTTCTACACCGTATCCAGAAGCTTTATCAGCATTAATATAGTTAAAGGTACTGGAACTACCTGCACCTGTTTGGTTGAAGAACAATTCGATTGGTTTGTCGAAATATTTATAAAATACACCTAATGTAAACAATTCACCAGCGCGTGGATACAATTCGTAACGCAGGTCAGCATTGGTTACTTTGGTTCTTAATAATGTTTTATTTCCAGTTGTGGTTGCACCTAAATCAAAATCAAAGAATGCAAAAGGACTCAATTCACGAAACTCAGGTCTGATAACTGTTTGAGAACCTGACAAACGTAAATTAGTTTGTTGATTAGCTTTAAAGGTTATGTTTAAACCAGGTAAGAAATCATCCACTTTAGTGTAAACATGTCTTGGATCTTTTTCTTTCACACTTCCCACCAACTGGTCAAAATTCTCCCAGCGCAAACCCCAGGTAGCCCTTAAATTTCTGGAGAG
The DNA here is from genome assembly GCA_943371455.1 of Chitinophaga pinensis. Lineage (GTDB taxonomy): Bacteria > Bacteroidota > Bacteroidia > Chitinophagales > Chitinophagaceae > Sediminibacterium > Sediminibacterium pinensis_J. Next base: position 5,087 of record CALRUV010000105.1, read on the forward strand.
CTGGTTATCAAACTGAACAAAACCAGCATTTAAAATGGTATTAGCGATATACCTGTACTGGTCTCCAAAAATTTCATTAAAAGCAAATTTGTTGTCAAAACCATTACCATAATTAGCAGGACTAAACACCACATCTTCTGTTAACAAACGCAAAGAGGGATTATCAGTAGGCAGGTAGATTGAGAAAGGCCTTGAATCAAATAAACGATCTTTGATCTGAAGCATATAACCAACTTTGATAGTTTGTATTAAACTACCAATAGAAAAGTTTTTAGCAATGTCACCACCACCTGTGTAGATATAATCATTCAGGAAACCAAAATAACGGCTACCACTTTTTTGAGATGTTTTAGAGGCAGAAACCAATAGTTGATAGGGAGAACCGGGTACAATTAGGTTTTGGTTATATTGAACCCTTCTTTGATCAGGTACATATTGGTCAAGAATATTGAAACTACCATACCAATGAAACTTCAACTTAGCAGATGGTATATTATGATCTCCGGTAAGTGTAGTGTTGAAAAAGGTATTAGATTTTAAAGCCAATTCTGTAGCCCTGATATTCTCGCCATTAATAGGATCGTTTTCAAAGTCCTTTCCGGTACGCTTGGTAGTATAGTCGGTTGCATTAACGTTAAGTATGGTTTTCCAGGAAATTTTATTGTTGTTATTCAGTTGCAAGGTTATATTTCCCAATGCACCCAAAAGAACGTCCTGGCTGTACTTGTCATTATAGTAATCAAAGTTCAAATCGGCAACCGTACCATTGATAGAATATAATCTGTTCTGGAAATTTACATTTTTGAATGACTGGTTATACGTTAAAGCCAGAACAACACCCAGTTTAGAACTTCCACCGAGAGAGGTATTGAAACCACCACTCATTTGAAACGACTTATTAATAACAGGAAGAAAGTTTGAACTGTTTTTTGAAGTTGACCAAATATTAGAAAAATCCTTGCCGATATTTGTTTTTTGCGTTTGGTCGTAGCTGTTGAATACAGATTTAGTAGGCATCGAACCAGGTAAAGACCTTGTTCCATCATCAAAACCCAAAAAATCTGTTTTACCACCCTGGTAACCATAAAAGTCAGCTCCAACTGTTTGTGTATTGAAACCAGTACCTAATTGTATGGTAAAGAAATTAGAAGAAGGGATGTCTTTTGTATTAACCTGAATTAAACCCCCAGCCCACTCACCCGGAAGTTCCGGAACGAAGGCTTTGTTGATGATGATATTATCGATCATGGGTGCAGGAAACACATCGAAAGAGAATGTTTTCCTGTCGGGCTCTGTACTACTTAATAATACACCATTCACCATGGCCTGGTTATAACGGTCTGCCAATCCTCTAACCACTAAGTATTTTCCTTCCTGCACAGATGTGCCGGGAACTCTCTTTAATACTTCACTGGTACTTTTATCCGGAGATCTTCTGATTGCCTCGCCTGAAACAACCTGTGCAACTGTAGAAGTATTTTTTTGGTAGGATATTAATGCATTGATGGTTTCACCTCTGGCACCTGCTCTGGCGCTTGTTTTAACGATTACTGTTTCTAGAGCTTTGGCATTTTCTTCCATTATCACATTAACTGTTTCCTCTTCATTTGCATTAGATATAGAGATGTCATCAATGATTTTTTCTGCATACCCAACATAAGTGAGTGTAATGGTAATCTTTTTCCCCATTTCAGTATTAATAGAAAAATTTCCATCTACATCCGTTTTGGTTGTACCCGTGATACCACCAGAGATACGGATAGTAACACCAGCAAGACCTTCATTTTTATTATTGGAAACCTTACCAACTATTTTGCCTCTTTGAGCAAAACTCAGGGTTGAGAAAAGAACCAGAGAAAGAAATAAAACTATTTTACGCACAACATATATTTTAGTCGTGCAAATATTACATTCCAATGTTACGGAATTGTTAAGCTAATATTACGAGGTAGTTAACATTTAAGATTTTTAGGGGATTATTTTATAGAAATTTAGATACAAGAAATTTGGTTAATCATTGTCTATCAATCTTTTATCCAATTTTAAAAAAGCAGCCCTTCTGGGAGAAGGCACGGGTGAGTTTTCTCCTTTTACAGCTTTCCAAATTACTTCCGTAAACTCGCGATCGGGTATATTATCAGCCTTGGTAAAGTTGAATAGTTCGCTTTTTCGTTGCCAGGCGTTTTCTACAAAATTTTTCTCATTGATATCTACCTGAAGTGGTTTGGCAGTAAAACCGTTCATATTGGGCTGGGCAGAAAAACACCGCCACATAGGTTCTGCTGCTGCATCGTACTGACTCATAGGTTTTAAACCCAATATCAATTCGATAGTCCGCAACATAGATGAGGTGGAATACATGGTATGGTCTACATAATTTCTCTTCACAAATCCACCTGCAACGTAAGCAGTAGAACGGTGCGCATCCACATGATCAGGTCCGTCTTGTGCATCATCTTCTAAAATGAATACGGCAGATTCTTTCCAAATAGAACTTTTACTCAGGTATTCAACAAACATACCCACTGCCAGATCATTATCTGCCACATGTGCATAGGGTGTAGGTCTACCTTTTCTGAGGCCTTCAGTATGGTCGTTAATGATTCTTAATGTGTTTAGTTTAGGAACGGCATTGATGGCTAGTAGGGAATCAAAATCTCTTTTCCATTGTCCCACACGTGTTGTATCCCTTACTGTTTCATCCCAACTGGTATAATAGGGACAAAAATGATCTTTCAATACCGGAATATTGGGTTTATAATCATCAGCAAACTCGCCATAAGTGCGGTAACTGATGCCTGCTCTTTTACAATGATCCCAGATAAACCCATTTTTATTATTGGCAATGGCCCTGTTACCTTCTGCATCATAATCGCCTCCTCTGCCACCATAACTGGTAACCCAGGTTTTTTCAAGATAGTCGGTAGCATAGGCACCAAATGACCAGTTATGCCCGTCTGCACTTACTTCTCCGTCTACATAAAAATTATCCAACAAAACAAATTCGCGAGCAAGGGCATGTTGGTTAGGTGTGATTTTTTCGCCAAAAAGACACAAACTTTTATCTCCATTACCTTCAGGCACATCACCTAATACCTGGTCGTAAGTGCGGTTTTCTTTCACGATATAAAAAACATATTTAATGGGTGAAACATCGCCTATTTTTAAAGGAATTGGGTTTCCTATTTCGCCTGATGCGGTGGTTTCTTTTGTTTTATTATAAGGTGTGTTGTGGTAAACCGCCTGAGAATAAACACTCAGTTGTTGTTCTGTTGGAACATTGATAATACTTAGGGTTCCTTTAAATAATCCACCGATATACTGCACTTCTTTAGGTTTGGTAGTATCTCCCTTTTGAAATCCCAATTGTATGCGTTTGTTAACAGGATTGGGACCATTAGGATTAGCCAGTGATGTAAATCCTTTACCATTGGCTACATATATTTTTTTACCCATCGTTCTAACACAGGTAGGATACCATCCCACAGGAATAAATCCTTTTGAAATACTGGATTCTTTTTTGCTTACATCAAAAACACTTAAACAATTATTATCCGCATTGGCTATGTAAAGAGATTGTTCATCCGCACTAAGAGAAACGCTATTGGTAGTAGAACCATTGGGTGCATCCGGATACAGGGCAGCATTGAGTGTTTCAAGCACTTTTCTCTTTTTAATATCCAAAACAGAAACACTGTTATCATTGGCATTACACACATATAAATACTGACCGTTTTTAGTAATACACAAATCATTGGGGTTACTACCTACAGGTATTTCGTTTGATAACTTATTAGTAAGAATATCGTAAACCAGTAGTTTGGCACAACCCCAGCAACTAATATATAACTCTTTTTTATCGGGCGAAAGCAAGCAGGCATAGGCTTCTCCGGGTAATTTTACCTGTGATCTTACTTTTTTACTTTTCAGGTCTATGATGTATAAACTATTATTGTCTTTAGTTACTACATATAAAACACCTGCCTGATCATTGATTGCAATGCCTGTTGGAGAAATTTTATTGGGCCATTTGGCTCCTAATGAGATACTGTCTTTTAAAACTAGTTTTTGTTTTTGAATAGTATATTGTAAAATCCAGTTATCGTTGCCACCTGATGCATAAAGAAATTGATCATCCTTACTAAATGCCAATCCTAACCAGGATTTTGGAATAGGTATTTCGCTAACAATTTTTTCTGTTATCAGATCCAATAATTGTAAAGACTGCTTACTTTGACCATTATTGGTGATGGCCATATATTTTTTACTGGGTGAGATCACCAAATTAAGCGGCAGATCGCCAACAGGAATACTTTTACCAACAGGTGTTAAACTCCAACCATTGGGAAGTCCAATTCTTTTTGCTTCTAAAGAATTAAGTGTTTGTGCTGAAGAAAACAGAACAATAGTTAAACATATATAAATTGCGAGTATCTTTTTCATGCAAAAAATTTAAAAATTAATTGGTTTAAATATTTGACAATAATTCTTCTGCAAAACCAAAAGACATGGTCATGCCTGCACCACCCAATCCATTAATAATATAAACATCATCAGAAGGTTTTAATAGCATACCCGCATCGCCATTTTTCAATTTAGGATAGATACCATTCCATGATTGTACTAACTGCCAGTCATCTGTATGCATGAATGTACCCATATAATCCATGATCATTTTATTGATAAATGATTTGTCAAAGGGATCAAAAGTGTGTCCATATTCATGAGAATCCCCTACGGTTAGTTCACCAATCTGGTTTTGCGAAACCATTACATGGATGCCCCATTGCAAGTAATCAGACATTTCATTTTCATACCTGCTTTTCAATTTTTCCAATGAAGCTGCCGCTTTAAAAGCCTGGTAATGGATCAGTGATAAGCCTCCACACACAGAAGTACCAATTCGATTGCTATTATCAGCACTTGCAAATCGCATCATCTGTAGTTTGCACTTCCACATGTCTGTGTTGGCAAAATGTTCAGGGTAAAGGGTTTCAAAGTCTGCACCACTGCAGATACAAATAATATCAGCCTCCATTTTTTCATCGCCTATCCATACGGCACCCTGTTGTACCGCATTCACCTGTTTTCCCCAGATAAATTTTACGTCCATATATTCATTGAGGTAGGATGGTATGGAAGCAATGGCTTCCCGTGGATCAACAATCAATTCAGTAGCGCTGTATAACCCACCCAGAATATTATTTGATTTTACCCCTTTAAATTCATTACTGATGGCAGCAGGGTCCATCAATTTAACGGGCCTGTTGTTTTGCGTAAATGCTGCATGGAGTTCCTGCAAAACCTCCCACTCATCTGCATGGTTGGCTACATGCAAACTGCCGGCTTCATGGTACCAGATACCAATACTATCTGCAATTTCTTTCCATATTTGCCGGCTTCGCATTGCCCTGTTATAGAGTAGACCGTCGGGCTGACCGATAGGCCATACCATTCCGAAATTTCTGATAGATGCGCCTACAGATTTTTCTGAACGTTCAATTACAGTGACCTGAAATCTTTGTAAGGCCAGTGCCCTTGCTGTTGCAAGACCTACTATACCCGCGCCAATAACTATAGCTGATTTACTCATACCAATTCTTTCTGTAGTTTAGAATATTTTTTGTTGAAATAATACAATGCCATTAAAGAGCCTATCACACCAAAAATGGAAAAGTAGATAACACCGTTACTGTAAACAGTGGTCCAGGACATTTTTGCATTAAAAACCGTTTTTGTAAGGATCACAGCAACACTGGCCAGATAACCAAATGAATCTGCCAGATACATCAGAAAACCAACATTACCTGCATGGCGGAATGTAGCAATCATCCTGTCGAATAAAATACAGTTAAAGGGTATATAGCCCATGTATAAACCCAATCCTACCAAAGTCATCCAGGTAAAAGGAGCGATCATTTGATTCACAAATAGAAAGGAACTTATGCCCGCTACCAGAAACCCGGCTATAATAATAAAATGTGTAATCACAAATGCGTTACGATTATTCTTTATCAGCATCATACTGCTGATCATTACCAGTACCATAATGGTGATAGGAATTTCAGTAGCGGTAAATACAGAAGGTTGTCCTCCAAAGCCCAGTTCCATCCAAATTTCAGCCGCAAAATTATCCCGGATATCCCTGAACAATGTTAGGAACACATAAATAATAATTAACAGTATTAATCCGGTTTTAAATTCTTTAAAAAAAAGACTTCTTTCCAATTTATTCATGGGCAAACGGGTTACCCGTTTTTCAACATCCGAAGCAGAAGGAAGTGGAATCTTTTCAAGCAGGTAAACAAAACCCAGTAGTGGTATCAGAAAAACAAGTCCTGTAATAAATGGAATCCAAAATTCCGTAACATCAAAATTGATCATCAGCCATTTGGCAATTGATTTAACCATTCCCGAGGAAAAGATGAAACTCACTGCCAGTGCAGCTCCTATAAAGTCTGTTGCTTTTCTACCTTCCACATAAGAAAATACAACACCCCATACCATTCCTAAAGGAAACCCATTGATGAAAAGAAAAATAATATTATAGGGAGCAGGAGTGATAGCAAATAATAAAAAAGAAATCCAGGAGATCCCAACTAAAGTAAGAATGGTTTTACCCCTTCCTACCCTTTTTAGTTCTGCAATAAAACGAATACCGTAAAATTTACTTAACATGTATCCCAATACCTGACTTATAACCAATGCATCTTTATAATTAATACCAAAAACGGGTGCTTCGCCCGCGAAAATGCCTACTGTAAATGCTTTTCTATAACCATACACTGTTGCATAGGTAAGAAAGCAGATAATGGCTGCATAAAGAGCTACCCAGGTATCCCTTCTCTTTTCATTTGATGAATTGGTTAAATCAGTCACTTAATATTTAATTAATGCCGGCAGTTCCTGCAATGAATCTATTATAAAGTCTGGCTGGTAGCCAATCAGTTG
>CALRUV010000106.1:0-11989 GCA_943371455.1 Chitinophaga pinensis
ATGAAATTATTAGTATTTTCTTCACTTATTCTATTATGTAACATATCATTTGGTCAAGATCAAAATGGAACCTTATCAATTGGCAATATTTATCGAACAAGTATTGACATGCAGGTTTTTATTGATAATGGGGATAACAACTACACAAACGATGCAATTAGAACTTTAAAAGCTGGATTAAAATATAGATTAGTTGGGGAGAGTGATAATAGAAACTATATTAAAGTTATTGAAATTACAAAAGATATAGCCCAAACAAAAGACAATAATTCATTTGTAAATGCATCAAATTATTCAGATAAATATTATGTAAAAGATGAAGATTTTATTGAGGCTAATAAACTTAGGACTAGAGGATTAGCAACTGGCACAATGATATTGCCATTAAAAATAAGACCTTCTGAAAATGTAAATGGAACAACATATACACGACAGCTTTCAACTGATATATCTTTAGGGCAATTTATTGGATATAGAGTACCACTTTCAAAATTTGAACCTCGATATATAACTTTTGCAACTACTTTAGGCACAAGTTTAATTAATCTTAACTCTGACAATACTCAAGGAAAAGAAAACTCACAGTTGCCTTTGGGAATTACTTGGTCTTCTGGATTAATTATCGAAATCAAAAATTTCCAATTAGGTTTAATCTATGGAAAAGATTGGGGGTTTGGAGAAAGTAGTAAAAATTGGATTTATGATGGTAAAGGTTGGTTCTCATTTGGCATTGGATTAAAATTTATTAATCCGGATTAAAGCCTCATCTAACTTAAAATGGTGTTTAGCGGAGTAATAAAATCATTTTTTGGATTTGAACATGGCAGACAAAATATCAAGGTGCAAGATTCAAGAACGAAAGGGAATATAAAAGAAGGAACAAGGGCGGCGGAATTTTGAATTTGGGTTAAAAGATAAGGCTTATTTAGGCAGCTTGGGTTCATACGAAAATGGAGGGGAAAGAAACGGGGGATTTCCCGTATTTGGGCTGGAAGTAAATGGATAGATTGGGAATTGTTTATTTGATGTGCATGACAGTTTGTGCAAAACCATTTTCTAAGAAGCGAATGCTGTTGCCTACATTTTAAGAGTAGAAAAGAATCGTGCATTTTAAGTATAAAAAAAGTCTACTTAAAAGATGCGGAAAGTTTCTATTGAAATTCAAATAGTTAATAGAAAGGGAACCTGTACTTTTAAGTGTTAGGCGTAATTATTTTGAGACTCTCTAATACATTATAGATGACTATTGACATTAATGAAATAACACAAGGGCTTCCTGGCTTATCAAAAGTAAGCGGACAACACTTATACGAAAGTTGTGTTGTTTGTTTAGCCAGACATACCCATAATAATTTAAGAACCACTTTTAATGTATATGGTGACAACGAAATAAATTACGACCTAATTTGGAATAATATTTTTGATGAGCAACTTGACCGTACTTGGGCTGACCAATTTTATGCAACAGAACATGGTGCAGTTTGTTTAGCAATATTATTAGCTCTTAAATTGATAGACTATACTATAATTGAAAAATCTGCAAGAAAAAATGGTTTTGATTATTGGTTAGGCCAAAAGGGTGACATTCTATTTCAAAAAAAGGCACGCTTGGAAATATCGGGAATATTTAAAGGGACTGTAAAGGACGTTAATGCCAGATATAAAGTAAAGGTTAAGCAAACAAATCAGTCAGATAGTCTTAATTTGCCAGCATATGTTGGAATAGTAGAATTTAGCAATCCAACTGCTAATTTTGGAGTGAAAAAATGACAATTCAGGAATTACATATTAAAGCAATAGAAATAGCAGATATAGCTTTTATTAAAAAGTTTAAAGGACTTTTAGATGAAGCTAGTCTTTTGTTTAAAGAAGCTTTTGAACTAGAAAAAGCGGCAGCTTATTCTGCTAAAGAACAAAACGTTGGAGAACCAACAGTCTCAGTTCTTTTTAAAAGTGCCGCAGCTTTAGCATTAAATTTTAATGCATTTCTAGAAGCCGAAAAATTAATTTGCCTCGCATTATATGGACAACCTCCATTTGAGATTGCGGAAGAGTTAAGAAATTTATTAGAGGACGTATATTTTCAAAGACATCTTCAATTGCAAGGTATCTCACTAAATTCAACGGAATTGCAGTTAGTAATTGCGGGTCGAGGGATTGGCTACGGAATGGCAAAATCAGACTTAATATTTGACAGAATAAACACTTTTGAAAAATTGACGTTTAGGACTGTTGAAAGAAAATCAGGAAAAAAATTCAGAGCAACTGGAGATGTTTCTAAAGTAATAAAAATGAGTTTTCAGCCATATCTTTCTGTGCCAAGGGCTGCTAGTTTTGCTTTTACAATTAGATTAGGTGGTTTAACGCAGCAAATGAAAATGGAAGGCTTTGATATTTCAACAGAAATTATAGAAGATATTGTCGAAAATATCAGATTGGTTAATCTTGCAGATTACGAAACTCTTAAAAGTAAAATTCCTGACGAGACTTATTTTAAAAATTTCGTTGGACTTTCTAAAGAGTTAGCGCCAGATGGAGAAGATGTTAATTTAGTTGGGCTTACAATAATAAGAGATGGAAAGCAAAATGATGTTCAGTTTACAAGAAATAGAAATGAAATATCCGCATCTACTTTTGTCGGCGACGATAACTTAAAAGCTATAGATGGTAAAAATGTTGAATTGACTGGCAGGCTATTTGCAGCTAATGAAGACACAAATAATATAAAACTTAAAATTGATGGTGGTATAAATTATTCAATCACTGTTCCTGATGGATTGGGAGACATTGTGAAAAAATATTGGGGAGAGCAAGTGAAAATCAAAGGGAAAGAATTGCGAGCTAAAGTAATAAGTTTGACGGACATTGACCCTTCCTAAAACTACTCCCAACATTGCATTGGCATTATGTCGACTGTCGGGAAGAAGGTGCCCTGCGACAGCAAGAAATCAGCTTTTTCTTCAACTTGATATTATAAATTTAACGACAAAAGAACTCATCGGCTTTTGTATCTTTAATCAGCAACAGCTTCTTGCCGACGGATCACGAAATTCTTCCACAACGCCAACGGCGAAACGTTACTGGTAATTGTACAAAACAGAAAATGAATTATGCCCAATAAATTTTCAACTCAAGAATTTATTAGAAAAGCTATTCAAGTTCATGGTGATAGATACAACTATTCTGAAACTGATTATATCAATGCTAAAACTAAATTAATAATCAAATGTGATACCCATAACGTTTTTTTTCAAACTCCAGACAATCATTTAAAAGGAAGAGGATGTCCAAAATGCGCCGGAAAAAATTGGAATACAGAAGATTTTATTAAATGTTCGATTTTGAAACATGGCAAAAAGTATAATTACTCACAAACACATTATATTAACAAGAGCAAAGATGTTATAATAATTTGTGAAATACATGGCGAATTTCTTCAAAATCCATACGTGCATATTAGTGGAAGTGGTTGTCCTAAATGTGTTGGGAAAGGCAGATCTTTTAATGAATTTGTTAGCCAGGCTAAGAAAATACATGGCAATAAATATGAATACTTGGAATATTATATAAAAAAAGAAGTATCTGGCAAATCACGAGGTTATTTGAAAATTAGATGTGCAAAGCATAACAATGTTTGGAGCGCAGCAATTGATGCTCATATTAATAAAGCAACTGGTTGTGTTTTTTGCTCAAGCGAATTAGTCTCCGAGAAACAACGTTCTGATTTTAACGAAATTAAAAGTAAAATTGAACAAATACATTCAGACTATATAGTACCAACAAGTCAAACATATATTAATAAACAAACAAACATTATTTATTATTGTAAGATACATGGAAAACAAAAAGGTCGGCCTTCAAATTTGATTAATGGGCAAGGGTGCCCGGTTTGCGGTCAAGAAAAACGAAATACCTTTTTTAGAGATGATTGGAATGAGGTAATTAAAAAAATAGAAAATAAACATAAAGACTATACTGTATATAGAGAGCAAAGATTTGAAAATCATCATTCGCCAATAGTATATAAATGTTCAATTCATGGTGATAAAATTTCCACTGCAAATTCTTTATTAAGTAAAAATTCAGGATGTGATGAATGTGGTAAACACAAAAGAGCTGAATCTCAGAAAAGTAATTGGGTTGAGGTTGTCAACAAGATACTTTCAATCAATAAAAATATTTTTATAGATGTAAATCAATATTATGAAAATACAAATTCACAAGTCATATATTTTTGTAAAAAACATGGGGAGCATCATGCAACACCGAGTAAATTATTGATGGGCAGAGGATGTCCAAAATGTGCTATTGAATCTAGAAATAATTATTCTGATACCGCTTGGTGTTTATTATGCGGTGACCGAGCCGCAAAATTATATTGGATTAGAATGAAATATAAAAATGACGAGTGGTTTAAAATCGGAAAAACTTTTCAATCAATTGAAAATAGATGGTGGGAATTAAAAAAAATCGGTATAAAATATGAAACAATAAAAGTAATTATTGGTTCGCCAGAATATATTTGTTTACTTGAACGACGAGTGCATAAATTTTATAAAAAAAGACATTATGTGCCATCAATTTCTTTTGGAGGTCATTTAACAGAATGTTTAAAATAACGCTTCCTTTTCCGCAGGGTCTTCATCCCTACATATATCTCCCGGAGAGTTTGTCCCCGCATATGTCTCCCCGAGTTGAATCTGCGGTTTGATGAGTTATACTATCGTTTCAGATAAGCCTTAAGAGTAAGGGGATTTAAATGACAAACAAGTCAAAGTAGTTTTATTTAAAATAAATTCATCCAATATGCAACTATTCAAAAAAAAAGAACCACAAACCATTGAAGTCAAAGGCAAACAATTAAGTTGCCCTATATGTTCAAACACCCATTTTTGGACTCGGAATGCACAATTAAATACTTCGGCTGCTACTTTTTTTGGTTTAGATTGGGCCAATCGCTCAGCACATTGTTTTGTTTGTTCCGAGTGTACCTATATTTTTTGGTTCTTAGGTTGAACAGCTTTCTTTGGATATAGTTGTTGGAAGAAGTAGGGCAGGTGTAAAAGCTGGTAACCCCTCACGATACGTTCCTACGGAACGTTTGGTGGTTTATGATTTGCGTTGGTACCGACTTGGTGCCCTGATGGGGCAGGGGGAGTTTCTTATAAATCCAGACTTCAGACTCCAGTCTCCAAACTCCAGTCTCCAACCTCCAGTCTCCAACCTCGTTCCCACACCAACCCCTCACAATACGTTCCTACGGAATGTTTGGTGGTTTATGATTTGCGTTGGTACCGACGTGGTGCCCCGATGGGGCAGGGGAGTTTCTTATAAATCCAGACTTCTGACTCCAGTCTCCAAACTCCAGACTCCAAAGTCTTTCCCACACCAACCCCTCACGATACGTTCCTACGGAACGATTGGTGGTTTATGATTTGCGTGCTTACCGACCTGTTGCCCCGATGGGGCAGGGGAGTTTCATATAAATCCAAACTCCAGATTCCAGACTCCAAACTCCAGACTCCAAAGTCGTTCCCACTCCAACCCCTCACGATACGTTCCTACGGAACGGATGTTGATCTTAGGTTTTCGGCTTGTTAACCATGAGCAGTCCTGGTGGGAATATGCAACTAACTTATCAAAATTATTGAAGCAAGTACCTGTTTAAATTTCCTCAGTGCCGTAGGTACTAAACATAGGTAACACACTAATCACACCGCGGTCTGAAAACGTTCCATAGGAACGTATCGTGCTTTTAGAAACTATGCGTTAAGGTGTGATTGAAATAAGTGAAAGTATCTGTGAGATATCTTTTTTATTTCAAATAAGCAGCGCGTAACATCACTACTGAAGTATAAATAACCACAATGATCACTAACCAACGAAGTGTTTCTAAGGGCAATGACTTTACAATGAATGCTGCTATTAAAACGGCAATCATACCGGGTATGGCCATGGCTATAGCGGCTTTGCGATTATAGGTTCCGGATTTGATAAATTTTACAGATGCCGGAGGCATTAAAAAAGCACATGATCCCATCATAATGGGAAAGGCAACTTGTGGCGATAAGCCCAGGGCAAATACCAATGCCATGCATGGGGCATATAGTCCAATGCCCACTGTCATCAAAGCGCCTAATAGGAAATTTACAACCACAGCTATTACTAATTTCATATTGTATAAGCCGATGTCCGTTCCCCCTCCCTGGATCCATTTCATTTTACCCGCAAACATAAAACCCGCTGTAATCAACAAAGCGATCCCCATGATTAATCGGATCTTCCTTTCTGATAATTTTGAAACAATGCCTGCGCCCAATATTGCACCCGCCGCAGCAGACAGCAACATCAGTATTAAGGTAACAGGCTCTACTTCAATAACGGTAATAAAAATTATGGCCTGAATTAATACCGGAAGGGTATTGGCAACATTGAGTGTTCCGGGAAGAAGCCTGTCCTCCGTTTGTTTGGTAAATTTTAATAAAGCAGTTTGCGGGGCAAAAGCACCAATACCTAATACGTCAAAAAAATTAACTACAAAGCCGATCAGTCCCGCCTTCAGCCAACTTACATTTTCAAGATTGTTTTTATGTTTCAAAAAATCCTTGATCAGAACAGCACTATACCAGATCGTTAATAAGGCCAGAGAAATCCAAATGAATGTGATCATGCTGTTCTGGGTTTAGATTTTATACTATTGGGGAACTTGAATCTTACTTATATTTATAAATAAAGCCAATTTAATTTAAAAACAGCATTCTTTTATTTTCTCTTCTTCCTAATCAAAGAAAAAATGAAAAATAAATTAACCATATTCTTTTTGCTGATCTGCTTTATCAAAACATCCCTTTATTCGCAGCAAACAAGATCTCCATTAGAAGCATCATTTCAAACGCACAATGAAATGAAAAAAGATTCCAAATTTAAACTGGACTGGGTTTCACTGGGGCCTGTGGTAAATGCTGCAAGGGCTGATGTGGTGCAGCTAGATGCCGCTCATCCGGGTACGATGTATGTAGGTTTTGGATCGGGTGGTTTATGGAAGACTGTAAATAATGGGATCAGCTGGAATTGCATTTTCCAGGATCAAGCTTCTCTGGGTATTGGTGATATGGAACTGGCGCCATCAAACCCTGATATCATTTATCTCGGTACCGGCGAGAATTTAAAGAAACCCAGAAACTTTACACTACCTGGTACAGGAATGTATCGGTCAGATGACGCCGGAAAAACATGGCAGCATATTGGTTTGGAAGACTCGTGGTCAATTGCTGAAATTGCGATACATCCTACCAATCCCGATATCGTAATGGTAGCAGTACTGGGTCATTTATGGTCAACCAACAAAAACCGGGGATTGTATCAAACCACCAATGGTGGAAAAACATGGCAACAGGTATTGTATACAAATGATTCAACAGGGGCAAACGATATTGTGATCGCACCATCCGATCCAAATATCATGTATGCTTCCATGTGGGAAGTGTATCCCGGTATCAGCGGGAAAAACAGTGGTGTTTACAGAAGTACCGATGGCGGAAAAAAATGGATAGCCTGTGAAAAGGGATTGCCTTCTGGTGCAAAGACGGGTCGTATTGGTTTAACGGTATCTTATAACAATCCCTTAAAAGCATATGCATTGGTTGATAATCTAAATAATACTCCGGGCATGTCGGCAGAACTGTATCAAACAACAGACGGCGGTATTAGCTGGAACAAAACACATAAAGACTCCCTTACATTTTTCTCCGTAATAGGCTGGTATTTCACCGATGTATATGTAAATCCCAAAGACGATGAGGAAGTATATTGTCTCGGCGTTCGCCTGGCCCATAGCAAGGACGGCGGCAAAACATTTTCCAATATCGGTGGAAATGTTACTAGGGTCAACCCAGGTATGGCAAAAGGATTTCATTTGGATCAATGTGAACTTTGGATCAATCCAAATAATCCAAACCATATCGCTGCTGGCAATGACGGGGGTTTGTATGTTAGCTACGACAAGGGCTTGTCATGGCTTCATTATAACAATATTCCGGTGGGTGAATTTTATGATATCACGATTGACCAGAAAAATGATATGATCTACGGAGGTACACAGGATGATGCAACGGTGTACGGTCCTCCCAAAGAATTCAATCCAATGATTCCTGATCCTTGGAAATATATTTGGATAGATCCATGGGATGGTGGCGATGGTTGTGTTACGCAGGTTGATCCAGAAGATGAGCATACTGTTTATTATAGTTCGCAACATGGAGGAATTGTACGGCTTGACAAAAAAGCGGATACCGCTAAGGGCATCAGGCCAAAACTACCTAAGGAAATTAAAGACACTTTAGTATTTAATTATATCACACCTTATTTTATTTCTCCTCATCAGAAAGAAACGCTTTATCATGGCGGCAATTATATTTTTAAAAGCACCGACCGTGGTGATCATTGGAAAGTGATCAGTCCGAACCTTACTGTTACAGTCAACAAAGAGAAGCGATCATTCTCAACTGGCGCTTTGGTTGAATCTCCTATACAAAAAGGGTTACTCTATGCAGGTACAGACAAGGGTGCTTTCTGGGTTTCCAAAGATGATGGAATGCATTGGGAAGAAAATGATCAAGGCATTGCGAATAATTATATCAGAAGTATCTGTCCTTCCCGGTTTTCAAAAGAAAGAGTTTATATGTCTATGACAGGTATCAATTATGATGATCTTAATCATTATCTCTACACATCTGAGGATTATGGAAAAACATGGACCAGCATAGCAGCCGGTCTGCCCAACGAACCCATGAATGTAATACTGGAAGATCCTTCCAATGAAAACACTCTGTATGCCGGCGGGTTACGTGGCGTTTATATATCCATTAACAGGGGTAAAACCTGGTCATATCTCGGAAATAATATGCCTGGCGCAGCTATTGCTGATCTGGAGATACATGAAACTACCGGGGATTTGATTGCAGCTACACATGGAAGGGGTATTTATAAGATCAGCCTTAGTCCTCTTCAAGCATTGGTGAGCAAAAAACTTTCACCTGACAAAGATTATTTATTTGAAACAAAAATAAATCAGCTTCCCTGGTTTCAATCTGCATCAGGTGTACCGGATTACCGCACATTTGAAAAAACGGATATTGTCTATTGGTTAAAGGAATCGAAACCAGTAACACTATCACTTAAAGACAAAGCAAATAAAAAACTATGGTCCATCAATGTACAGGGCCAGCAAGGATTTAATCAATACAGATGGGATTTGATCCTAAGCAGGCAAACCAGTGATTTGCCTTATTTTACACAATATGAAAAATGGCTAAAACCCGGAACCTATACATTGGTGCTGCAGGATGTGAAATCGGAATTAACACAACCATTTATAGTAGTAAAGAAAAATATTCGATAAAAAAACAAGTCTTAGATGGCCAATGTCTTTTCAGTAGGATGTCTTACCCTATGAGGGATCATGGAATCAGTCAGCGGGAAAATACTACTGTTCAGATGCGAAGAAAGATGGAACATTTTTGGAAAAAGAATTTGTAACTTAACATTCTTAAAAAATTAAAATGAGCACATACCCCAGCATTTTCAATGATGTGATTGGTCCGGTGATGCGTGGCCCATCCAGTTCGCATTGTGCCGCATCTTTGCGCATTGCCCGCTTATGTCGCGACCTGATAGATGAAAACATCAAAGACATTTTAATTGAATTTGATCCCAACGGTTCATTGGCCACCACGCATAAAAGCCAGGGATCGGATATGGGATTGTTTGGCGGATTTCTCGGATGGGAAGCTTATGATGAAAGGTTACCACAATCTGATCAACACCTTGCAACAGCAGGCATAAATGTAACTATCAATATTCTTGATATTGGTGCAACACATCCGAATACCTACAAAATAACTTTACAGAATAATCAAGAAACAAGAAAGCTCACGGCCATTTCAACCGGCGGAGGAATGATTGAGGTAATTGAAATAGATGGTGTACCTGTATCGATGGCAGGAGATTATTTTGAAACCCTGATCTACTGCAATAAGCCTGAACATATCATTCAATTTATAAAAGCATCTGTTGCTTTTGATGATATTGAATTACATAAAGGCGAAATATCTTTTATAGAAATTAAATCACAGTCTTTTTTGGATGCAACTATTTATAAAGAGCTGCAGGAAATGGACGAGGTGCTGTTCATTAAACAATTGCAACCCGTACTGCCGGTAATGGCAAGGAAAAACATGCAAGTTCCTTTTATTTCCTGTAATGAAATGCTGGAATATAATCAAGACAAAAACAAAGCGCTTTGGGAATTGGCAGTTGATTACGAAATGGCAAGAGGAAATATTTCTGCTTCAGAAGTAATTGAAAAAATGAGAGCCATTGTGCATATCATGGGTAATGCTATTGAAATTGGTTTGAAAGGCACTAAATATTCGGATCGTATTTTAGGATCTCAATCGCCGCAGTACAAAGAAAAAATGGATGCAGGTAAATTAATGGGTGGTGACTTGAACAATCGCATCATCATGTATACCAGTGCCATGATGGAAGTAAAAAGTTCCATGGGTGTTATTGTTGCAGCCCCAACAGCCGGAAGTTGCGGCGCCATTCCTGGTGCATTGTTTGGCACAGCGCATTCCTTGCAATTGCAGGAAGATGTGTTAGTGAAAGCGATGTTATCAGCAGGATTGATCGGTGTATTTATTGCAGCGCATGCAACTTTTGCTGCAGAAGTGGGTGGTTGTATGGCAGAAACCGGATCGGCAGGAGGCATGGCAGCAGCAGCGATTGTAGAAATGCAAGGTGGAACATTACAACAATGCATTGCAGCTTCATCACTTGCCTTACAAAATTCATTAGGCATCATTTGTGACCCCATTGGTAACCGTGTGGAAGCGCCTTGCCTGGGAAGAAATGTAATGGCAGCAACCAATGCAGTGTCTTCCGCTAATATGGCTTTATCAAATTATGAACACCTCATTCCTTTAGATGAAGTGATAGAGACCATGAAAGCCGTTGGCGATCAAATTCATTACACATTACGTTGCACCAACCTTGGTGGGCTCTCTATAACCAGTTCCGCTAAAAAAATTGAAGCCATGTTGGAAGAAATGCCGCAGAAATTTTTTAAGAATTGTTGAACTGATGTAAATTTCTAGCGCCGTTGTTGGTCGCCTGACCACAGATGTTCGGAAGATTTTTATCTTAAATTTTCGATATACGATCAAATACCCACACTGGGGACTAAAGTCCCACAATGACTTTTTTTACTATTTATTCCATGCTCTGAAGAGCATGGCAAAGTTTTTGAAAATGAAGAATTCAAAAAATAAATCACAAAAAATATTTATACTACGCACCTAACACCAGTCTTTGCAGAGACGCCTCTTTGGATGCGGTGCCCAGCGAAGCGTAGGCAGTAAAAATGATGCGCAGCACATTTTTACAGAAGCCAAAGCAGCGTCGGCGTAAAGACGAGGTCATGCGGCCTGAGCAAAATGGGACCTGCCTTGGGGGAGTGATAGAAAAAAGAAAGATTTATTTGAAATTTGTTCCGAACACCTGAAGTCGCCTGACCAACAACCACCAATGAATGTAACAACCCACTAACCGATCTTGGTTTCACAACTATCATCAATCATTTCGGCTATTTTAATTGATGTTCAGTCGACCAAAATATATGTGAGATTGAACCCCCTTACGATACGTTCCGAAGGAAGGTTTGTTGGTTTATGATTTGCGTTGGTACCCACCAAATGCCCCATGGGGCATCTAAATTTTTAGTAACTCCAAACTCCAAACTCCAAACTCCAAACTCCAAACGCAACCCCCTTCCTAACATACTCATCTTAAATAATTGCCAAAAACACAATACAGAAAACTAACAGATTAATTAAACTTTAATTATTTTCAGTTGTCGAAGAGGTCTAAGTAAAGAATACGGCATGCTTAAAATTCTAACAAGTATTTTCCTGGTTTCTTTTTTAACTGC
>CALRUV010000107.1:0-11973 GCA_943371455.1 Chitinophaga pinensis
AGTGGCGTTAGAATTTCTGCTACCTTATTACATGAAATGAAAAGGGAAAAAATACCATACGGATTAGCAACTATGTGTGTGGGTGTTGGTCAGGGTGCGGCAATCATCTATGAAGGTTTATAGCCATTTCCTAAAAACAGATTTTAAAAGGTTGATTTTTTTAAATCAAAAAAAATAATTACAGTTATTTACAGCTAATAAATATTTGAACGGCTAGAAAGGTTTATCAAAAAATACTAAATTGCCACAAATTAAAAGTCAAATATGAAAAAGGGATTATTGTTTTTAGGTCTTTGTTTTGGTATGATTTCTATGTCATTCGCAAATGAAACGAAGTTGGCAGATACGTCAGCTTTGCGTGATTTTGTAGGTAAATATAAATTCCCCGACGGCAGTGTGGTAGCCGAAGTGGTTGTGGCCATTGAAGATACGGCTATTACTATGTCTTCTTCAGCAGGCACATCTGCATTAGAGAAGATCGGAGATGATTTATATACGATCGTTCAGTTTCAGGGTACTGCTAAGTTTAACAGGAATGCAGATAAGGTGGTGATTGGTGTTAGCATCAAAGCAATGGGTTATGAGCTGGAAGGAACCAAGGATGCATCAGCTGCCTTAAATCAATTAGCATGGATCTATATTAAGAAAAATGGCGATTTAAATGCTATAAAAAAATAAGCTTATTCTAGTAAGGAAGAATTTAGCAAAAGCTGGAATTTTTTCCGGCTTTTGCTTTTAAAGGATTAAGCAAAATGAAATCCAACCAACTCAGTTTGTGGTAAGATTTGCTGTACGCTTTTGTTCAGGTCTTTGATGATACAGGTTCCGGAAGCAAGTTCTTCACTACCAAGAATGATGATATAAGGGATCTGTTTTTTCTCTGCATACTTGAACTGCTTATCAAATTTTGCATTTTCATGAAATAATTCGCAACGGATATTGTTGCTTCTAAGTTCCTGCATACGTAAAAATGCCTGTTTGCTTTCTGCTTCTCCCAGATTAAAAAATAAAACCTGGGTACCCAATCCTACATTTTCAGGGAACAGTTTCAATTCTTCCATTACATCATATATCCTGTCTACGCCGAAACTAATACCTACACCAGGTACATCAGGTACGCCAAATAATCCTGTTAGATCATCGTACCTGCCGCCACCACCGATACTGCCCATTTGCACATCCAATGCCTTAACTTCAAAAATAACGCCAGTATAATAGTTCAGGCCACGGGCCAGGGTAAAGTCGGTTTGTAGTTTTACATTTGGCGTTTGAAGCAGGTACCTTAATTCTGCTATGCCAAGATTACCTGTATCGTTATCACCAAAAAGGGTTTGAAGGGTTGCTAATTTTTCTTCGTTATCTCCGCTAATGCTCAGGTACTTTTCAATGATCGAAACCTGGTTTGCGGTAAGGCCTTTTTTCTCCAGTTCTTCTTTTACTTTATCCAAACCAATTTTATCAAGCTTGTCAATGGCAATGGTAATGTCCATCATCTTTTCAGCACCACCACATATTTCGGCAAGACCTGCTAATATTTTGCGACTATTCATTCTAATCTCAACAGGTATTTGCAATTTTTCAAAAACAGTGCTGTAGATGCAGACCAATTCCAGTTCGTTCAATAAAGTTTTGCTGCCTACAATATCAGCATCACACTGGTAAAACTCGCGGTAGCGCCCCTTTTGTGGCCTGTCGGCACGCCATACCGGTTGAATTTGGTAGCGTTTGAATGGCAGGGTTAATTGTCCATAATTCATAGCAACATATCGGGCAAAGGGGATGGTGAGATCGTAACGCAAAGCCCTTTCGGTGATGCTTTTGGTGGATTTGCCTGTCAAAACTTTTTCAAAATCTTCCCTTATTTGTGTTTGTTTGTCGGGATTATCCAGACCATTGTTCAATATTTTAAAAATCAGTTTATCGCCTTCTTCCCCATACTTACCCATCAATGTATCCAGGTTTTCCATGGAGGGGGTTTCTAATGGTTGAAAGCCGTATAATTCAAAAACAGAACGAATGGTATTAAAAATATGGTTGCGTTTCCGAACAACCGTAGCGTTAAAATCTCTGGTTCCTTGCGGTATGCCTGGTTTACTCATGGTATCAATATAAAAGAAATGATGCTTGTTATGTATAAAAAGGTAAAAGTAATAAAAGCGATGCTAACTGCATTTATAAAGCTTGCTGAGTTCTGATACGTTCTACTAAAATGGTACATGCCTGTTGAATAAGATCAAAAACTTCCACGTAATCTTTTTCCTTTCCATACCAGGGATCTGGCACTTCCTTGTTTTTACCGGGAAAGCTAAGGTCTAATAGCAGGGATACTTTTTGAGGGTTCCAAAGTTTGCCAGAGATTCTTTGTACTTCTGTATAGTTATCATTGTCCATCACATATACTTTGTTAAACTTATTGATATCTGTTGCTTTAAACTGGGTACATTTTTGTTTACTAATATCTATCCTATGTATCATCGCTATCTTTTGAGAAAGTTTATGTGGTGATTCACCGATATGTATGCCATTTGTACCGGCACTTTCAACGGAACAATCAATCCCGGATATAGCCAGTTGATGCCTCAGAATACCTTCTGCCAATGGACTTCTGCAAATATTTCCCAAACAAACCATTAAAATTTTCATTAATGCAAAGGTATTTAACCAGGGCTTCTCAGATTAAGGATACATTAGGAAACTATTAACTAACAAACATTAGCATTGGGACCTCCTCATTATGGAATTTCACCAGCGGGTGCATCTTAGCCATTAAAGGACTTTTTTTGTTTCAAATTGCTTAACACATTTGTAGGGTCAGAATAAAATTATTACCTAAATTGCCCATCCCTGTTTTAATAGTTTGTTAAATGGAAACCGAATTTAAAGAGAGGCAGAAGAAAAGTTATAACTTAATGCGGATGTCATATGACATTACCATTGCCATTTTATTATTAGGCATGTCTGTGCTCATGTTGTTTGCAGACAAACTGGGTATCGAACAATTGGCAACAGAGGATAATGAATTTTTTAGGTATTTTTTCGGTGGGATTTGTTTGTTGTATGGTATTTTCAGATTGTACAGGGGGGTAAAGCGTGAAAATTAAGCAAATGAAAAGGCGAATAGTTTTGTGGGTGCCTTTGTTAGTAATGTTCTTTGTTTCCTGTGGAGAATCCGGTAAAAAGGCTGATAACAGAGATACGCCGGTAAAAGGGTACATTAGTATTAGTGTAGATGAAAGTTTTAAGCCAGTTATAGAAGAACAGCTAATGGTGCACCGCTCATCTTTTCCTAATACCACCATTCAGGTAACTTACCAATCAGAAGCAGCCTGTTTCAGGGATTTGCAGTCTGATAGTACCCGTATGATCATTGTAGCCAAAGGGCTTAATGAAAAAGAAGAGATGGCTTTTGACAAAGCGCTTTCTTTTAAACCACAATATGGTATTTTAGCGTATGATGCGGTTGCAGTTATTGTAAACAGGTTATCGAATGACAGTGTTTTTACTATTGCGGAGTTAAAAGAGATCTTAAGTGGTAAGCGAAATATAACCGCTGTGATGGATGGAAAGAATGCAACCAGTACGGTAAGGTTTTTGCAGGATAGTGTTTTAAGGGGTGAACCATTTGGGAAGAATGTGGTAGCTACTGAAAACAGTGAAAGGGTGGTAGAAGTGGTTTCAAATAATCCGGGAATGATTGGCTTTGTAGGTATAAGTTGGGTGGGTGATAGTTATGATCCCAAACAAAAAGCATATCAGAAAAAGATCAGATTAGCATTATTAGAATGCGTGAAATGTGAAGAGAAAGGATTTTTTGCGAAGCCCACACAGGCTTCTATAACTTATGGTCAATATCCTTTAACCAGGCCGATGTACTATATTTTAAAAGAGAATTCGGCAGGTTTGGGAACAGGGTTTATGAATTTTATGAGTTTGGAAAGAGGGCAACTAATTTTCAGGCGTTCATTTTTAGTTCCTGCCAAAATGGGGTTTAATATAAGGCAGGGAAAAATTAAAGAAGGAGATTGACAAG
Source organism: Chitinophaga pinensis (assembly GCA_943371455.1). Lineage (GTDB taxonomy): Bacteria > Bacteroidota > Bacteroidia > Chitinophagales > Chitinophagaceae > Sediminibacterium > Sediminibacterium pinensis_J. Next base: position 4,031 of record CALRUV010000107.1, read on the forward strand.
CTAAAAATAAAAAAACAAAAATGAAGAAGACAGTTGCTTTGATGTTTACAGCGATGCTTGCTGCACAATGTTTGATAGCCCAGGTTGCGGAGGGGATCAAATTTCTGAATTATGACAAAGTAAAAAGTGCCAAAGAAGCATTCCAAAAAGCTTATGACGCCAATTCAAAGGATCCCCAAACAATTTATTGGTTGGGACAAGCTATGATGGCAACTGATGGAGGTGAACCCTCCAAAGCACAGGTTCAGGCAGCCAAAGCCCTTTACCAGAAAGGTTTACAGGAAGTTGGCAGCGATGCTTATCTGCTGGTTGGTATGGGACATGTAGAAATACTGGAAGGTGGAGATATGAATTCTGTGAAGCAAAAATTTGAACAAGCTATTACAGCAACCACTGAAACAAAAGGCAGAAACAAAGGAAAACCCAATCCCTCTATTTTAAATGCTATCGGAAGGGCAAATGCTTATGTAAACAGCAATATGGGCGATCATACCTATGCCATTGATAAATTAAAACAGGCGGCAGAAGTTGATCTTACCAACCCGGATATCATGATCAATATGGGGATCAACTACTTGAAATTGGGTGGTGAAAATGGCGGTGATGCCGTAAAATCATACCAGGAAGCAATCAGCAGGGATCCTAAAAATGCGAAAGCTAATTACCGTATTGGTAAAATTTACCAGAGCCAGAATAATAAGGAACTGATGGAGCAGTTTTTCAACAGTGCCATTGCTGCCGATCCAAATTTTCCTTCTGTTTATTATGCTTATTATGATTATTATTCAAACAAAGACGTTAATAAAGCCAAAGAATACCTGGATAAATTTGTAGCCAATGCCGACAAGGATCCGGTAAATGAATATTTTTTGGCTGATTATCTTTTTCGGGCCGGAAGAAATGCTGAATCCATTGCTAAAGCCAAAGAACTGGAAGCTGCAGTTGGTATTACAGTATTGCCAAGATTGAATATTTTATATGCGTATAACTACGACAGAACCGGCGATTCGCTAGCTGCCAAAGAAAATATCAATAAATTCTTCGACAATGCACCAGCGGATATCGTACAACCAACAGATTATGAACTGGCTGTAAAAATATTGTCGAAATTTCCCGGAAGTGAAGCCCAGGCTGTAAATTATTTAGAGAAAGCACTTAACAATGACACTTCCAAAGTAAACAAAATTAGTTACCTGAATCAGGCTGTTGATATGTTTGGAAGAGCCAAAAATTATGTGGAACAATTAAAATGGATGGAAAGGGTGCTGGTATTAAAAGGTACAACTAGTGAGGTCGATTATTACAAAATAACCAATACGGCCATTACCGCCAAAGAGTACCAACGAGGTTTGGGATATGCAAAAAGATATATGGCTGCGCATCCTGATAAACCACAGCCCTACACATTTTATAGAAGAGCGGCATTAAATAGTGACCCTGATTCAGCAAAAGTGATCGAACACCTTAATTATCTGGATTCGGTTTATAATGCAATTGGAAAGGACAAATACAAGAAAGAATTATTTAATAATCTGTATTTCAGACTGGTATATTTTAATAATAAGTTTAATAACCTTAAAAAAGACCCCGATTTTAAAGTAAAGGCAGATGGAAGCAGAACACCGGTGGTGGATGAGTTTTTAGCAACCTGTCAAAAAGCTGTTGATATCACCGACCAAATGATGACCTTGTTCCCGGATGTGGCTGATGAAAACAATAAATTTGCCGCAGACACAAAAGCAAGTATCGTAAAAACGATAGATTATTACAGCAAACCACAGGCGCCTGCAAAAAAAGCAGGGGGTGGAACGGCTGGAAAAGGATAAACGATTTTAAATAAAAAGCTCCTCATTTTGGGGAGTTTTTCTTTTATATGCTTCACAAGCTTATTTTTGCTGCACATTAATGCTTTTTCATGAGCTGGATTTCTATTTTGGCAGATGCCAATGCATCAAATTCTTCTGCAAACTATTTACCTATTGGGGTTCAATTGATCTTTGCTGCAGGTTTTGTGGCAACTATGCTGGCTTTATCTGCCTGGGTAGGTCCCAAACGTAAAACCGCCGATAAACTGGAAAACTTCACCAGTGGTATCGCATCTCATGGTAATGCTCGTCAGCCGATGGCCATCAAATATTTTCTGGTGGCTATTTTATTTGTATTATTTGATGTAGAAGTTATCTTTTTTTATCCTTATGCGGTTAATTTCAGGGAATTGGGATGGAATGGTTTTGGTGCAGTTTTAATGTTTGTAGGATTCTTTCTGGTAGGTTTCATATACATTATCAAGAAAGGTGCTTTGAAGTGGGAAGATTAGATACGAGAAGATTAGATACAATTAGTAATGAATTGTCTTTATTAATCATACCAATTGAACAGAATAACAAGTTCAGTGGTTATTAAAACTGATACATTACTTCTTATAAATTATTAATAATTCATTATTATGTCACGTCCGGTTCGATTTAACATACATCCTATTGAAGCAAAAATTAGCGATGCAGTAGCAGTTACCGAAGCGCCGGAAGGCTATGCCGGGGAAGGATTTTTTACAGCCAGGTTAAGTGATGTGGTAGGATTGGCCAGGAAAAATTCCCTATGGCCCCTGCCTTTTGCTACTTCCTGTTGTGGTATTGAATTCATGGCAACCATGGGTTCGCATTATGATCTGGCGCGATTTGGTTCTGAAAGGGTAGGGTTTTCCCCCCGTCAGTGCGACCTGCTCATGGTGATGGGCACTATTGCTAAAAAAATGGGCCCGGTATTACGCCAGGTTTACCTGCAAATGGCCGAGCCTAGATGGGTAATAGCAGTTGGCGCCTGTGCCTCCAGTGGTGGTATTTTCGACTCTTACAGCGTATTGCAGGGTATTGATCAGATCATACCTGTGGATGTATATGTTCCGGGCTGTCCGCCAAGACCAGAAGCCATTTTAGATGGTTTTATGAAAGTGCAGGAACTGGTGGGTCAGGAAAGTATCAGGAGAAGAAATAGCGAGCAATATAAATTGCTGATGAATGGGTATGGGATTGAATAAAGATGCTGGATGCTGGATACAAGATGCAAGAAACAAGGGACAAGAAACAAGAAGTAAGCATTAACACTTATCAAAACTCGGCTCTTGAGCCTTGTGCCTTGAAACTTTAATATAATATGGCTTTAACCAACGATACAATACAAAAAAAACTTACCGAAAAATTCGGGGAAGCTGTTTTTCATTTTGAGGAAACCTATGGTATGCTCAGTTTTGAAGCGGCTAAAGAAAACAACCTCAAAGTTTTGCAATTTTTGCATGATGACGAGGAATTGGGCTTCCGGTTTATGACAGATCTTTGTGCGGTAAATTTTCCAGATCAACCCGGAAGAGAACTGGCTGTAGTATACCATATGCATAACCTACCCGAAAATGTGCGCCTGCGTTTTAAAGTATTTACAGATATAACCACACCTGATATTTACACGGCTTCTAAATTGTTTGCTGCTGCAAATTGGATGGAAAGAGAGACCTATGATTTCTATGGGATCAATTTTGTGGGACATCCAAAACTGAAAAGAATTTTAAATGTGGATGAGATGGACTATTTCCCATTGCGGAAAGAATTTCCATTAGAAGACCAAACCAGGGTGGATAAGGACGATGAAATGTTTGGAAGAGGGTAGGGAGAGAATGTGAGAATTTGAAAATGTGAGAATTTGAGAATGAGTGGTGACATATGGGAGTGGGGGAATTACAAATTGTGGACTAACGGATTGTGGATTGACGGATTGATATTCAATTGTAAATGCGCAAATCCGTAATACGCAAATCCGAAAATTCGATAATTTATAAAGCATTCGATTAACTAAAATAAATTAAACCCTTTGGGTTTGGGTATGACAGAGCACCATCATCATATAAAATTGCCGGAAGGCTCTATAGAGAAACAAACAACAACCCTGAATATGGGACCAACCCATCCTGCAACGCATGGGGTATTCCAGAATATCATGGAGTTGGATGGTGAACGAATTGTTTCTTCAGAAGCCAGCGTTGGATTTATTCACCGCGCTTTTGAAAAAATTGCAGAACGCAGACCGCTTTATCAAATTACCACTTTAACCGATAGGTTAAATTATTGCAGCAGCCCGATAAACAATATGGGCTGGCACCTTACCTGCGAAAAACTTTTGGGTGTTGAAACACCTAAGCGTGTGGATTACCTCCGGGTGATCATCATGGAGCTGGCCAGAATTTCTGATCACCTGATCTGTAACTCTATTGTGGGTGTAGATACCGGTGCTTATACAGGCTTCATGTATGTGATGCAATACAGAGAATTAATCTATGAAATATATGAAGAAGTATGCGGGTCCCGTCTTACTACTAATATTGGGCGTATTGGCGGTTTTGAAAGGAATTTCACAAATACGGCATTTACGAAACTCGAGAAATTCTTAAAAGAATATCCTTCCGTATTAAAGGAATTTGAAACATTGTTTGCACGCAATCGCATCTTCATGGACCGCACCATTGGTACCGGAGGCATTAGTGCAGAGCGTGCATTGAATTATGGATTTACCGGTCCCAACCTGCGCGCTGCCGGTGTGGATTATGATTTGCGTGTACACAGTCCTTACAGTAGTTACCAGGATTTTGATTTTACAATACCTGTTGGTAAAACCGGTGACAGCTATGATCGTTTCCTGGTACGTAACGAAGAAATGTGGCAGAGCTTAGGCATTATACAACAGGCTTATAGAAAAATTCAGGAATTCAAAGGTGAGGAAGCAGAAGTGTTTCATGCCAATGTACCCGAATATTATCTTCCTAAAAAAGAAGATGTATATACTAAAATGGAAGCCCTGATCTGGCATTTCAAGATCATCATGGGAGAAGTGGATATGCCTAAGGGAGAAGTTTACCATGCAGTGGAAGGTGGCAATGGAGAATTGGGTTTTTACCTGATCAGTGATGGCGGCAGAACACCCTTCCGATTGCATTTTAGAAGGCCTTGTTTTATTTATTACCAGGCTTATGAAGAATTGGTTACAGGTGGGATGTTGAGTGATGCGATCGTTACCATGAGTAGTTTGAATTTGATCGCAGGGGAGATGGATGCATAACCCCCTGGCCCCCTAAAGGGGGATTGAAGTTGCAATGCTTAGGAAGATGGAAGCGAAAAATATTATTAAATAAAATAAATAGAGCCCCTTTTAGGGGTTTGGGGTATGGTAAAATTTTCAGAAACACAACTGGCAGAGTTTAACCGTTTAGTAACTCGTTATCCGGAAGGGAAACAGAAAAGTGCTTTATTGCCTGTTCTGCACCTGGCTCAGGATAGCTTTGGTGGCTGGTTAAGCAGTGATACCATGGATTATGTGGCAGAACTGTTGCAACTTACGCCCATAGAAGTGTATGAAGTGGCTACATTTTACAGCATGTATAACCTGAAACCCGTTGGCAGGTTTATGTTTGAAGTTTGTCAAACAGGACCTTGCATGATCAGTGGCAGCGATGATATAGTAGCATATATTGGTGAAACATTGGGTATCAAACCAGGTGAAACAACATCCGATGGTTTGTTTACTTTAAAAACAGTAGAGTGTTTGGGCGCCTGTGGTTATGCACCCATGATGCAATTGGGTAAAAATTATCGGGAACATCTTACTAAGGAAAAAGTAGATGCCATCATAACAGAATGCAGAACAAACGCAGCAAAGAATAATTAAAAGAAATCCGTAATCAGCCATTTCGCTGATTCGCTAATTGATAGTATGGGTGTAAAATTATTATTAGAAAAAGCACATGTGGAAGGTATCCGCACTTATGAAGTATATCGCCGTGAAGGCGGATACCGAAGTGTGGAAAAAGCCATTAAAGAAATGGGTCCCGAAGCCATCGTTGAAGAAGTGAAGAAGAGTGGATTAAGAGGAAGAGGTGGTGCCGGTTTTCCTGCCGGTATGAAATGGGGTTTTATTGCCAAGCCCGAAGGCGTTCCTCGCCACCTGGTTTGTAATGCAGATGAAAGTGAACCCGGTACCTTCAAAGACAGGTATCTGATGGAATTTCTTCCGCACTTATTAATTGAAGGACTAATTGTTTCCTCTTTCGCTCTGGGTAGTAATGCAACGTATATTTATATCCGTGGTGAATATGCCTGGATAGTAGCTATTCTGGAACAGGCAATTGAAGAAGCAAAAGCCAATGGTTTTCTCGGTAAGAACATTCTGGGCAGTGGCTTTGATTGTGAAATATATGTACAACGTGGTGCCGGTGCTTATATCTGTGGAGAAGAAACAGCACTTATAGAATCATTAGAAGGGAAAAGAGGCAATCCCCGTATCAAGCCACCTTTCCCGGCAATACAGGGTGTTTGGATGCGTCCTACAGTTGTAAATAATGTAGAAACACTGGCGTCCGTAGTTCCTATCATCAATATGGGTGGCGAAGAGTATGCTAAAATTGGAGTGGGTAAATCAACAGGTACTAAGTTGATTTCTGCATGCGGCAATATCAGCAAGCCCGGTGTGTATGAAATCGACATGACCATTTCTGTTGAAGAGTTTATTTATAGTAATGAATATTGTGGCGGCATTGCCAATGGTAAAAGATTAAAAGCCTGTATTCCCGGTGGTTCATCTGTTCCTATATTACCTGCTAACCTAATATTAAAAACGGCCAAAGGCGAAACACGTTACATGAACTACGAAAGTTTGAGTGATGGTGGATTTGCTACTGGTACCATGATGGGTTCAGGAGGTTTTATTGTATTGGATGAAGATCAGTGTGTAGTTAAAAATACCTATACATTTGCCCGATTCTACAGACATGAAAGCTGTGGGCAATGTTCACCCTGCAGAGAAGGAACCGGATGGATGGAGAAACTATTGTATCGTTTGGAAAAAGGTGAGGGTAAATCAAGCGATATTGATTTGCTTTGGGACATACAAAGGAAAATTGAAGGCAATACTATTTGTCCCTTAGGCGATGCAGCGGCCTGGCCGGTTGCAGCGGCTATCAGGCATTTCAGGGATGAATTTGAATGGCATGTAACACATGCAGCAGAAGCACAAAAAAGAAATTATGGTTTAGCACATTATGCAGATCCGATACATGTGCCGGCATAACCCCCTAGCCCCCTAAAGGGGGAATTGAAAAGGAGTTTAATTAGTAGTAATCGAAATGAAAAATAGATATTCTAACAAATAAAATAATAATTCCCCCTTTAGGGGGTAGGGGGTATGGAAACATTATTTAAAGTAACCATCGACAATATCACCATTGAAGTGCCAGCCGGAACTACTGTTCTGAATGCTGCACGTAAGATTGGAGGAGATGTGGCGCCACCTGCAATGTGCTATTACAGCAAACTTCAGGGCAGTGGTGGTAAATGCCGTACCTGTTTGGTAGAAGTTAGTAAGGGCTCTGATAAAGACCCCCGACCCATGCCTAAGCTGGTGGCATCCTGCAGAACCACCGTAATGGATGGCATGGAAGTGAAAAATATTACCAGCCCCAAAGTACTGGATGCACGTGCAGGAGTAGTTGAATTTTTATTGCTGAATCACCCATTGGATTGCCCTATTTGTGATCAGGCAGGTGAATGTCATTTGCAAGATCTTAGTTACGATCATGGTAAAGAAGGCACTCGTTATGAGTTTCAGCGCAGAACATTCAAGAAACACGATATTGGTCCTTTTATTCAGTTACACATGACACGTTGCATACTGTGCTATCGCTGTGTTTATGTAGCGGATCAACTAACCAATTCACGCGAGCATGGTATACTAGATAGGGGCGACCATTCTGAAATTGCCACATTCATTGAAAAGAGTCTCGACAATGATTTCATTGGTAATGTGATCGATGTTTGTCCGGTTGGTGCTTTAACCGATAAAACATTCCGATTTAAAAACCGTGTCTGGTTCCTTAAACCCATGGATGCACACCGCGATTGCCCAAG
>CALRUV010000108.1:0-11862 GCA_943371455.1 Chitinophaga pinensis
TTACACCAACAGATTCGAATGCTAAATTTAAAGGGATTGCCTGTTCGGGTATTCAAATGGAAGTAATGGAACCTGCTTATTTTCAGCCGGTATTTTTTGGGTTTGTATTGATCAGGTTGTTGAAGCAAATGTATCCAACGCAATTTGAGTGGAAGCCTTATGTTACGATGGTGAACCCTACCGGCAAGCAGCACTTGGATAAACTATTGGGCATCCCAGATTCAGAAAAAATGTTTGAGTTGCCCTTTCCAAAATTCATGGCAGAAGTAACTAAGATTACCCAATGTAGAGATTGGGTAGTAGAAATAGAGCCTTTTTTTTTATATGGATGATTTTTTCAACACAGAGTCACGGAGGAACGGAGTTTCACAGAGAAATAAGTCAAACCCTTTGTGTAACTCTGTATCTCTGAGCCTCTGTGTTGAAAAAAAAACTACATCCCTAAACTAAAAATATCATTCATGAACAAAAAGATACAGATACTACTCATCCTTACTGCTATAATCACAAATTCATTACAGGCACAACAACCTACCATTCAAATTCTCGAATCAGGTAAAAAGATTAGTATTCGGGGGTTAAGTGTGGTGAATGACAATATCATCTGGGCTAGTGGCAGCAAGGGTTCTGTGGCAAGGTCAATAGATGGCGGTAAAACATTTACTTGGATAACAGTACTGGGCTATGAGAATAGAGATTTTAGAGATATTGAAGCATTTGATGAAAATACAGCCATTATCATGGGTGTGGCAGAACCGGCTATCATTTTAAAGACAAAAGATGGAGGCAAATCCTGGAAAAAAGTTTTTGAAGATAGTACCATGGGAATGTTTTTGGATGCGATGGATTTTACGAATGATAATTTTGGTTTAGTTATCGGAGACCCTATTGACAACCATTTTTTTATGGCTTATACCAACGATAAAGGAGAAACCTGGTTAAGATCCAAAATGTCTACCAATAATTTTCCCTATGCACGTGAAGGAGAGGCTTTTTTTGCTTCTAGCGGCACCAATATAAAAATGTTGGGTAATCACCCTATTTATGCTTCAGGAGGTAAGAGCTCCCGACTGTTTTTTAGAGATTCCGATTCTTTAGAGATCCCGATTATGCAAGGAAAAGAATCAACTGGGGCAAATTCCCTGGCTGTATACTGGAACAAGGATACCAAACTAATAAAAGGAATGATTGTTGGAGGTGATTTTTCAAGAGATAGTATTGCAACAAATAATGCTGTATTATTTGAATATTATATTGGGTCTGACATTAAATTCAAAATACCAAAAGTTTCGCCACATGGTTACAGATCATGTGTAATTTATATTAATAAAAAATATTTACTCACCTGTGGCACATCCGGCATTGATATCTCTAAAGATGGCGGCAAAAACTGGGAATTGATCTCTACAGAAAGTTTCCATGTTTGTCAGAAAGCAAAAAAGGGGAAAGCTGTTTTTTTGGCGGGGGGGAATGGAAGGATTGCAAAATTGGTGCAATAGTTTTTAGCCGCAGACCTACCTGCCGGCAGGCAGGTTACACAGATTTCGCAGATTATTTGATAGCTAAAATTGCAAGTATACCTATCTCTGTGTAAACTCTGTTTCTTTGTGCCTCTGCGGTAAAAAAAACCTCACAATAGCTTAAAGTTTAAAAGATGGCCTTCTTTTAACCGCAGAGAATAAGAGATGCAGAGGTTACGCAGAGGATTTTAATTGTTTTGATTTAACTTAATAGTATATTTATTAGGACTAATTACTGTTAAAAAAGCAGCATTTTGCCTTGAGATTGCCAGATTGCCATTTATGAAAGCTTTGCACGGAAATTGTATGTAATTACACGTAAATCAAGCAGTATGAAAAAATTTCAGGCAATTATCAAGTTCACCATGGATGAGGACTTTATGCAGCTGGTACCTCCTCATCGCACCTATATCAATTATTTGATCAATAAGGGTCTGATTGACAGCTATGCGGTAAGTATGGAGAGCCAAACCTGCTGGATCACCCTAAATACCGAGGATAAGGCTGAAGCCGACAATTATATAGCCAAATCGCCCTTATATAAATACTGGACCTACCATATTGAGGAATTATTTGTGTATGATAGTCAGCATTACCGTTTACCGGCCTTGCAATTCAATTAAATTCTCTTTTTTCAAACTTTTTTTTGGAGGTTACCGCTCAGACCCTATTTTTGCACTCCCAATAAATAAGGGAGCATAGCTCAGCTGGTTTAGAGCATCTGCCTTACAAGCAGAGGGTCCGCGGTTCGAACCCGTGTGCTCCCACAGAATAACCCCCAAGATAAAACTTAGGGGTTATTTTTTTATGTATAAGCTGTATATACTTTTTTCAGAAATAAAGAATCGATATTATGTAGGTTATTCTGCTGATGAATTATCAGAAAGAATAAGAAAACATAATTCAAACCACCATGGGTTCACTTGCAAAACTGGTGATTGGAAGCTTGTATATCTTGAAACCTTTGATGCTAAAGAATTTGCATTTAAAAGGGAAAAAGAAATCAAAGCTTGGAAAAGCAGAAAAATGATAGAAAAACTGATAAGCTCGTCTGGTTAGAGCACTCCGACTTTCAGTCGGAGGGGTCCGCGGTTCGAACCCGTGTGCTCCCACAGAATAACCCCCAAGATAAAACTTAGGGGTTACTTTTTTATGTACAAGTTATATATACTTTATTCGGACATTAAGAATCGATATTATATCGGTTATTCTGCAGATGAATTATTAGAAAGAATAAGAAAACATAATTCAAACCACCATGGATTCACAGGTAAAACAGGTGATTGGAAACTTGTATACCATGAAAATTATAATGCTAAAGAATTGGCATTGAAAAGGGAAAAAGAAATCAAAGCTTGGAAAAGTAGAAAAATGATTGAAAAACTAATAAGCTCAGCTGGTTAGAGCACTCCGACTTTCAGTCGGAGGGGTCCGCGGTTCGAACCCGTGTGCTCCCACGAATAAACAAAAGGTTTTAGCCAATAGCTAAGACCTTTTGTTATTTTAGCTTAAATCAAAGAAGAAGTCAAAAATTGAAAAGCTTATATTTTATTTTTATTATCATCTTATTTTTGTCCTGTCAGAATGAATCAAGGGTTGTAAATAGTATTAGTATTAAAAACGAATCATCTATTTTAATTGATAGCATCTACATTGGAACTGAAGGTGTAGATATTAAATTATACTTTTTAGAACCGGATTCTGATATCAAGAAATCATATAAAGTGACGGAAGAAACAACATGGGAATCAGTATTCTTTGGTAGGTTTTATACAAGAGATTCAGTTTACATAGCGTATTTTGGATACCATTCAAACAGTCGTGCCATTAAAAAGCATTTAAAACTACGATTTGATAAAGATCAACATATCTCTGAAATTGAATAATACAAAATCAATTCCAAGTATGGGTTTCTTAAATTCTTCCTCCATGAAACTCTGTATCTCGGTGTCTCCGTGTTAAAAATAGCTTCCTAATTTGCTGAGTTTTTTTTCAACACAAAGACACGGAGATACGGAGTAACACAGAGAAGTTGCTTTAAGGCTTGGATTTAATTCTTAATCGCTTCACCCATTTCTCCACTTCAACCGCCCAAAACACAATGCTGGACACCGCCACACAAAATAAAAATTCTTCTAAGGTTAAAGTTTTTGTGTGAAAAATATTTTGTAAAAAAGGAATATAGATCACTGCCAGCTGCAAGCCAAAAGTGAGCAGTACCGCCCCTGCCAGTTGTTTGTTACTAAAAATGCCTTGTTGAAACAAGGATTGGATCTCACTTCTTACTGCCAAAGCATGACCCATCTGACTAAAACACAAAACCGTAAAGACCATTGTTTGCCATCTATCACTATCTTCTTTTGTAGCCCATGCCTGCGTAGCCAAACAAACCAGTCCCATGAGTAAGCCCACCCAAAGAATGTGAACGCCTACCCCATTTGAAAAAATAGTTTCCGAGGTTTTTCTAGGTGGCCTGTGCAAAATATTTTTATCGGCAGGTTCGGCTGCATAAGCCAGTCCGGGTAAACCATCTGTTACCAAATTAATCCATAAAATATGAATAGGTATCAGCGGAATAGGCAGGCCAAATAGTGGTGCCAAAAATATGGTCCAAATTTCGCCCCCATTACTTGCCAGGGTGTACTTGATAAACTTTACGATATTATCATAAATTCTACGCCCCTCTCCCACTGCTTTGATGATGGTGGCAAAATTGTCATCCAATAAAATCATCTGTGCGGCTTCTTTGCTTACATCTGTACCGGTAATGCCCATGGCAACACCAATATCAGCAGTGCGCAAAGCGGGCGCATCATTAACGCCATCGCCTGTCATGGCAACAAAATGTTTTTTCTGTTGCAACATCTTTACGATCTGTAGTTTTTGCTCCGGCGAAACACGTGCATATACTTTGATGGATTCAACTTCATTTTCAAATTCGACTGCAGATAATTTCGCCAGTTCCATTCCGGAAATGATCCGATCACTATCGTTTTGTATGATACCGGTTTCCATTGCAACTGCTTTGGCGGTAATAGGATGATCGCCGGTGATCATCACCGGTACTATGCCTGCTGTATGGCAACTTTCGATTGCCTCTTTGGCTTCTTTTCTAGGCGGGTCCATCATGGCCACCATGCCAATAAAGGATAAATCATTTTCTATGTTTTCAAGAGTGAAATTTTCAGGAATGTTGTTCAGTATATGTATCGCATATCCTAAGACTCTTTTTCCTTGCTCTGCAAATGCTGTTTCTTTTGCTACAACAGTAGAAGTATCCTGTTTGGTACAGCATAATAAAACAGATTCTAACGCGCCTTTAGTGACAGATAGATATTTATCTTCTATCTGGTAAATGGTGGTCATGCGCTTTCTATCTGCATCAAAAGGAATTTCGGTAATGCGTTTGTATGTCAACCAATTTTTTTTATACAATCCATTGGCTCTTGCATACTTTACAATGGCTACTTCTGTTGGATCTCCGGTTAATTCTTTTGCTTCATTGACAGATACATCATGGTTTAACTCCATGCACAGCAGCAATAATTCTTCTGCTTGAAGGTTGTTGAATTTTTGCAAATTTTCCGGCTGCCAGGTATCGGTAACCGTCATTTTGTTTTCGGTGATGGTACCGGTTTTATCGGAACATATATAGGTAATAGAACCCAATGTTTCCACCGATGGCAATTGTCTTATGAGTGCATTGATGCCCACCATTCTTTTGGCACCGATTGCCAGGGCGATGGTAATCACTGCCGGTAAGGCTTCCGGTATGGCAGCAACTGCCACTGAAATGGCCGTCATGAGCATATTGAGCGGTTCTTCGCCTCTTAGTAAACCCGCTACATACAATATCACACAGATAATTACCACACCAATGGATAATTTTTTACTGAAATCTGCCAACCTTTTTTGTAAAGGTGTTATACCAACCTCATCCGTTAATAAACGTGCTATGCGACCGATCTCAGTATCCATGGCTATTGACACAACAATACCCGCACCCCTGCCATAAGAAACGATCGTGCTTTTGTAGGCCATATTTTTCCTGTCGCCGATGGGTACCTCTTCGGTAGTAATCGGTTCTGTTATTTTATCTGTTGACGTGGACTCTCCTGTTAATGATGACTCCTCTATTTTTAAGGAAAAAGCTTCTGTTATTCGCAGATCTGCGGGAACAATATTGCCCACAGATAGTAAAACAAGATCGCCCAAAACAAGCTCTGACGCAGCTATTTGTTGGTTCCTGCCCTCTCTTTTTACAAGGGCTGTTAGGGCCGTCATTTTTTGCAATGCCGCCATTGCATTTTCTGCTCGATAGGCTTGTACAAAACCAATGACGGCATTTAATATTACGATAATGAGAATTACGTATGCATCATTCATATCGCCAAAAGCAATGGAAATAATGGCCGATGCCAGCAATATCAATATCATGATGTCTTTGAACTGATAGAAAAAAAGCAGCCAAAGGGATTTTTTCTTTTTTTTCGTTAATTCATTTTTTCCATCTTGCTCTAATCTTGCTGCTGCTTCCGATGCCATTAATCCATCCTTACTTGTTTTATGCAAGGCTTCTGTTTCCTGGATAGATAATTGGTGATGCTGCATGCGGATGGAATTGATAGGTAATGAATATTCATCATGAAGTTCGCCAATTTTTTGCGCTTGATTATTATATAATTTTTTGTTTTTATTGTACATCTCCTCTTAATTGAATCGGATATAATCATTACCAAAATCATCAAGTATTAAAAATTGCAGCTTTATGAGAATGCAAATTTTTTTCAACACAGTGACACAGAGGTTAGGAGTTACACAGAGAGCCTCTGTGTAACTCCTAACAAGCCAAACTTAGGCGAACTAAGCGCATCTCTGTTCCTCTGTGTTGAAAAAAAAATACCCAACTTAAGAAGAGTATTATTTTTAACACAGAGTCACAGAGGTTATGAGTTTCACAGAGAAAAAGGTCATTTTTTGAGCGCAAATGAGCTCAATCCTTAACTTTGCGCTATGGCGAGGAATTTTATCAATGAAGCACTGAAGCCCTGGAAAGAGGAAGCATTGGATGTAATCACAGAAGATATATCCTCTCACCAATTGGTGGTATGGAATGATGAAGTGAATACTTTTGAATGGGTGATAGAAACCCTGATCAAGGTCTGTAAACACAGTCCCGAACAAGCGGAACAATGTGCCATGTTCATACATACCAAAGGCAAATATGCAGTTAAAAATGGCGACTATGAAACATTAAAGCCCATGTGCGATGCCATCACCGACAGAGGCATTGGCGCTACTATCGAATGAGTGACTAAATATCTCTTCAATACTAAACCCTCTGCGCAACCTCCCCGCCCTCCTTTTTCTGCGGTAAAAAATTCACTCTATAAAATACAACCTCATGCCCGTATTCGCCCTCGATCAATCCATCTGGTTTCCACCCATAGAAGATGCAATGGAAGATGGCTTACTGGCAATGGGCGGCGACTTAAGAATAGAACGTTTACTCCTTGCATACCAGCAAGGCATTTTCCCCTGGTACGATGGCGATACACCTTTGTGGTGGAGCCCCGATCCAAGATTTGTATTGTATCCATCTGAGTTGAAAGTGAGTAAGAGCATGCATAGCATTATTAGAAAAGGAGTTTTTAGCTTTAAGGTTAACCAGTCTTTTCCTGCTGTTATCCAACAATGTAAAAACCTCCAGAGAAAGGGCCAAGATGGTACCTGGATCACTGATGCATTGGAAAATTCTTTGTTAGCATTGCACCAACTGGGTTATGCCCATAGTGCGGAAGCCTGGCTGGATGGCGAGCTGGTGGGTGGACTTTACGGCATTAAAATGGGTAAATTATTTTTTGGCGAAAGCATGTTTAGCATAGTACCCAATGCCAGCAAATTTGCTTTTATTCAATTTGTACAAAAACTGAAAGTAGAAGGAATTTATTTGATCGATTGTCAGGTGCACACGGCTCATCTGGAAAGTTTGGGTGCCCGGATGATCTCGCGCAAATTATTCAAGGAAATTTTACAGGAAAAGATTTAACCCTTGCTATAACCGTACATTTTTTCTACATCCTTTACGATCTTTTCCATTTCGGCATCCTTGGAAGATGGATCGTATGCTTGTTTAAGGTTGCTGCCAAAAACAACGGCCACAGTTTGCCAGAATGCAGCGCTGATATAGCCTTTATACTCATCAATTATTTCAAAGCAATTATTGCCCGTTTCGCGGTTGATGAGCTTCATCAATACCTTTCCCTGGTAAATAGATAACTGGGTAAGTTTATCTGTAAATTCTTTCTTCAATTCCTTTTCACGGTTTCTGATGATAGCTTTGCGTTGCTTACGATCGGTAACATTGGTGAGCTTTACATTGATCTCATTCATGATCCTCGACGCAGCTTTGGCATAGGGATAGGTAACATAAACAGCATTGCGCAAACGTGTCCAGTCGGCCCAGTAATTACGCCATTTTTTGGTCATTTTACCATATACATAAACGGGAGGCAGGTTGCTGGAAGGGATGGTATCACCTTCAATAGTTACAAATGCATATACCTTCACTGTATCGTAGATACCGTGGGTTTGTGCTTTTGTTTGGGAGTTGATCAACAACAAAAACAAACCACAAAAAAACAGGATGCTATGTTTGATTGAAAATTGCACGTTGGTTAAATTTAGACAGTTCTTTTCTCTTTAATGCTGTCTGAGCTAAAAAAGTAACCAGAAAATATGTTAAGAAACCCGTAAATCAGTCCTTCCTCTTCTTATTCTTTGGATCATAGACATCACAAAACCTATTACCATCACTACAACACCCAGCCATAAAACATTGATCAATGGAAATTCATACACTTTTAAAGTGATCAGGTCAGTAATGGTGGAACTCTCTTTAACACCCAATTCCAGTCTACCCGTTTTTTGGTCGAGCACCTTATTAAAACTCAACACCAAACTCTGCGAAGGCACCGTATCCGTAAGGCTTCTAAGCTCCATACCCTTCAGGGCGATACCTGGGTTTACGGGGTAACGGCGACCATCTTTTGATATAACCGTCATCTCCAGAAATAATGCCGTTTCTTCCGGAAGGTATTTGCCTTTCAGGTTTTCGGGATTCACCAAAACCTTATTCAATACCATCAAGCCATTGCCATAAAATAGGGTGTCACCCACTTTCACTTCCCGGTTACGGAAGCCTGCCGTGTCTTCGCGGTTATTTTCCTGGAAGGATGTGATGTACACAAAAATGTCCTTATGCCAATAATGTTTGGCTGCCGGATTGGCAGAAAAGCCCTCTCCGCCTTTGTTCTGCTTGATTACATCGGGATAGAGCTTGAAGGTTTCGCCTCCTTCCTTTGCTTTAAAATCAATTTCAAAATATCTTTTCCTGTCTAAGGGATTCAAAGTGTCTTTGGTATAGGTAACCATGTACCTGCCCATATCTGTAGCAACAGCTTTAAATAAAGTAATATTTTCAGCCGGATTGCCTGCAGGATTGCCTTTTGCGTTGGGATCTCCTTGTAAGGGAGAGATGCCTGTTGTATTCCAACTGAGAACTGCTTTTTTGCTGGATGATATCAGGATCCCCACCAATAACAAACCAAATCCGATATGCGCTACAGAAGCACCTGCAGCTTTTACCTTGCCCTTTAATCCCAACCAGATATAGGAGGCATTGGCAACCACCGAATAAACCGCCGCAAAAATGGCGAGATGAATAGCGAAAAGAAAGCCGGGACCTTTTGCATCATAATTTACATGACCAAAAATACTGATGCTCACACTGATAATAACTGCGATAAAAGTGGGTATCCATATTTTCTTGCCGAAAAATTCTTTCGGAGTGTCTTTGTATTTCAGGTACTGCGTTAGGGCTGATAAAATACCAATCACCACTACCACAAATATTTGAATCTGGTTATAAGAGAATTCCACATCTTCCGGCGGTGCGATATTTGTGCCGAAAAGTTTATTGATTACAGGTGTTGATGTTTTAGCAATGATTACGATACCTGCCAAAAATAAAACCAGTGAACCGATAAAGAGCCAGAACTCGCGACTGTAGGTGTTTTCCTCCTTTATAATGGTTGGCAAAGAACGAAACCGCTGGAAATACAAAGCCATGGCTGGCAGAAAAAATACCAGCAGGAAAAATAATAGCTGCACATTCATTCCCAGATCGGTAAAAGCATGTACGGAAGTATCGCCTAGGATCCCACTTCTGGTTAAAAAAGTAGAATAGAGGATCAATACAAAACTGATTATATAAAAAAAGTAGGTGGTTTTAAGTGAATAGCCCGAGTTTTTATAGATCAGGTTGGTATGCAAACCCGCTACTAGTGTTAACCAGGGCACCAGAGAAGCATTCTCTACAGGATCCCAGGCCCAGTAACCGCCAAAAGATAAACTCTCATAAGCCCAGGCAGCACCCATCATTACCCCTAAACCCAGAACGGCTGCTGAAAAAGAAGTCCAGGGTAAAGCCTGTTTGGTCCAGCTATGGTCTTTCTTCCATAGACCCGCAATGGCAAAAGCAAAAGGTACAATAGTAGAAGCGAATCCGAGAAACAATACAGGCGGGTGTATCACCATCCAGTAATTCTGTAATAAAGTATTTAAACCTGTTCCATCTTTTAAAAGTGTGAGGTAATCTGGTCGCAAACTACCGGTGGTAAGGTCTTTGAATACAGGTGCCGCATCAAAAAATCCTTCATTTCTGGAAAGTACAAAGGGACTGCTGCCAATTTTTGTTCCAAAAAAATAGAGGCCTATAACCATAGTAGCCAAACAAAACTGGGCAAAACTGAGTACCGACATCACCCCTGATTCCCAATCCTTCGATTTCCAGATCAGTACCCATCCTAATACACAATGCCAGAAACTCCACAACATAAAACTACCTTCCTGACCTTCCCAGAAGCAGGCAAGCAGGTATTCCATTTGTAAGCTTTTATCACTGTGGGTAAAAGCGTATTTGTATTCAAAATAGTGGTTCGAAATAATAAAATACAAGGCGAAGAACATGGCCAATACACTGATCGTTTCCAGTAGAAAAGCTATACGTGCGATCTTGATCCAGGATTGTTTTTCAGCTAATAGCTGAATGGAACCTGCTTTTATATAGGCCAGTGTTGCCACTAAGGAAGCGATCAGGGAAAGGATGGCAAAGAAATGACCGATCTGTCCGGGTAATAAGTGTTCGCCGATATAATTCATGTAAACTTGGTTCGATGAGTTAATACAATAACGTAGGGATGCATACTACTGTTTGCATCAATCAGGAATTTTCAAAATTCTTTTTTGCCTTGGGATCATCCTTGTATTTAGATGGGCATTTCAACAATATATCCTTGCATTCAAAATGATCTCCCTGTACCCTGCCTTTTAATACCAGTCTTTCACTTTTTTCCATATCAGTGGGTTTATTATTATGGTACACCACTTTTATGTTATTGCCCAGTGAATCGATGGCAGTAAAACTTACATAATTGGGATTCTTAACAGCATCATATTCCAGTGGCTGCTGTTTATCCATTTTAACAATCAAATTCACGAATTTCCCTTCTTTTTCACGGGCGGAAGCGATGGTTTCGTAGGTGGTTAAATCGCCGGTATAACTGATCAACACGACTATTGCAGCAGCAATACATACGAGAATGATAATATGTGACTTCTTCATCAGGCTTAATTTGAATGCAAAAGTAGCCCAAAAACAACTGTTAAGGAGAAGTTTTAACTACTTCTTTCAGGATTTTACAGCAGGCATGTTGAAACTCCCAACTTTCCGCTAATTTTGCGACCGCTGCAATTTCAAGCAATTTTTATGTCAGACTTATCGCTCTTCGATCACAACGCCGTAGGCAACCCCAACAACAATATTTTTGGCCTCCCTTTTACAGAAGAAGAAGCCAGTTTAGTGATACTTCCGGTGCCCTGGGAAGTTACCGTAAGTTATGGTGCCGGCACTGCAAGGGCGGCTGAACATGTGTACAAATCCAGTAAGCAGGTAGATATATTAGATGTAGAGGGCGACCATGGTTGGCGTAAAGGATTTTTCATGAAAGAACTGGACAGAAAAATTCTCATGAAAAGTGATTATCTCCGCAAGGAAGCAGAACTCTACATTGATTATATTTCTAAAGGGGATGTGATTGAGAAGAATAAATTTATGAGCAAGAGTCTTAAAGAGATCAATGAAGGCAGTCTGATGTTGAATAACTGGGTGTATGAACAAACAAAGAATTTGCTGGATAAGGGAAAGATGGTAGGACTGCTAGGTGGTGATCATAGCACCCCCTATGGATTTATGAAAGCCCTCGCAGAAAAGCATGGTAAT